>JAJTCR010000337.1 GCA_021325695.1 Steroidobacteraceae bacterium
GTGGGCGCGATGTTGATCGCCGCGTCCGTGACGAACAGGATCCGGTCGTAGGCGGGCACGTCCATCACGAAGACGTGGCTCACGCGTCGCTCGGTGCGCAATCCCGTCTGCGAGGCGATCACCGCGCCCATGATCTCGTCGGTGTGCAGGCTGCCCTTCATGAGGGTCTCGACCTCGCCCGCGCGCGCGAGCGCCACGGCCGCGGCCGCCGACGCGTGGCTGTGCTCGGTGTCGACGAGCCGGTACGGCGACAGGTCGACGCCGTGCTTGAGCGCGAGCGCTTCGACGCGCGCGTGTGGCCCGACGATGATCGGCACGATCAGCTTGCGACGTGCCGCCTCGATCGCCCCCAGCAGCGAATCCTTGTCGCAGGGATGCGCCACGGCGCAGCTCACCGGCTCGAGCGGCTCGCAGCGCTTCAGCAGCCGTGCGAACACGTCGTTGCGGCGCACGATGAACTCCGGGCGCTCGAGGTCCGCGTAGTTGGCCTTGCGCGTGGGCGCCTCGACCACGACCCGGCCGGTCAGCACGCGGTTCCCCTCGGCCTCGACGATGCAGTCGAACACGACCTGCCCCCGGTCCTGATGCTTCTCGACCGCGGTTACGGTCGCGACGACGCGGTCGCCCACGCGGATGCGACCCGCATACGAGAGGTTCTGGGACACGATCCGCGTGCCTGGCCCCGGCAGGCGACGTTCCAGCAGTCCCGAAATGATGGCGCTCGCCGCGACGGCATCGACGTTGAGCTCGTCCGGGTCGAACTCCTCGCCCTTCTCGGTGTGGAACGGCACCACGTCGCCCGATACGAGCAGCAAGGCTTCCACTTCCGTCTGGCTGAGCGCCCGTTCGACGCTGGCGGTCGCGCCGACCTCGATCTCCTTGAACGTGACGTTGCTGTAGCCGGTCATGCCGTGAGGTCGATCCAGGTCGTCTTGAGCTCGGTGTACTTGTCGAACGCGTGCAGCGACTTGTCGCGCCCGATGCCCGACTGCTTGAAGCCGCCGAACGGCACCGTGATGTCGTCGGCATCGTAGCACTTGACGTACACCATGCCCGCCCGCAGCGATCGTGCGATTCGGTGGGCCTTGCCGATGTCGCGCGTCCAGACCGCGGCGGCGAGGCCGTAGTCGACGGCATTCCCGACGCGGACGGCTTCCTCGGCATCCTTGACGGTGATCGCGGCGAGCACCGGGCCGAAGATCTCTTCGCGTGCGATGCGCATGTCGTGGCGGACGTCGGTGAACACGGTCGGTTCCACGTAGTAGCCGCCCGTTGCCTCGCGCGTGCGACGGCCGCCCGCGAGCACGACGGCGCCTTCGCTGCGGCCGGCGTCGATGTAGCCGAGCACCGTCTTCATCTGGACGTCGTCGACGATCGCGCCGAGCCGCGTGGCCGGATCGAGCGGGTCGCCGGGCGGCATCGTGCGGCTCGCGTCGACGATCTTCTCGAGCACGCGGTCACGGACGTTTTCCTCGACCACCAGCCGCGAGCCCGCCGTGCACATCTCGCCCTGGTTGAAGAAGATCGCGGACGCGGCGGTCGCTGCGGCACGGTCGAGGTCCGGGCAATCGGCCAGGATGATGTTCGGCGACTTGCCGCCGCACTCGAGCCACACACGCTTCATGTTCGACCGGCCCGAGTACTGCAGCATGAGCTTGCCAGTGCGCGTCGAGCCGGTGAAGCCGATGCAGTCGACGTCCATGTGCAGCGCGAGCGCCTCGCCGGCGGTGTGGCCGAAGCCCGGCAGCACGTTGAACACGCCGTCCGGCACACCCGCCTCGGCCGCGAGCGCCGCCAGCCGGATCGCGGTGAGCGGCGACTTTTCCGACGGCTTCAGGATGAACGAGTTGCCGGCCGCGAGCGCCGGTCCGATCTTCCAGGCGGCCATGATCAGCGGGAAATTCCACGGCACGATCGCCGCGACCACGCCGACCGGCTCGCGCGTGATCAGCGCCAGCGCGTCGTGCGACGTCGGCGCGACCTCGTCGTAGACCTTGTCGACGGCTTCCGCGTACCAGGCGATGCAGCGTGCGGTCGCCGGGATGTCGACCGCGAGGCTGTCGCCGATCGGCTTGCCCATGTCGATCGTCTCGAGCAACGCGAGCTCGTCGCCGTGCGCGAGGATCAGCTCGGCGAAGCGCTGGAGCACGCGCTTGCGCTCGCGCGGCGGCTGCCGCGCCCAGACGCCGTGCTCGAAGGCGCGCCGCGCCGCCGCCACGGCACGATCGACGTCGGCCTGGTCGGTCGAGGCAACGGGCGCGATCACACGGCCGTCGATCGGGCTCACGTCGTCGAACGTGGCGCCGCTCGCGGCCGCGACGTAGCGGCCGTCGATGAAGGCCTGCCCGTTGACCTGCAGTGCGGCGGCCCTGTCGTGCCAGTCCCGGGCGGTCGGTCCAGCGGTGTGGCTCATCGCGTCTGGCTCTCGGTGTGGTCGAATGGAAAACGGTGCGTGGCGCGCCCCAGCGGTGCGGGGGGCCGCAACGCGCTCAGAACGTCGGCGGGGTGCTGGCAGAGATGATCTCGCACGGTTCGACGCCCGTGTTGCGAAACCGGTGCGGGATGGCGCTCGTGAAATAGTAGGCGTCGCCCGGTCCCAGCTGGCGCGTTTCCGCGCCGACGGTCAGTTCGATGTGGCCCTCCACGACCACCCCGCCTTCCTCGCCCTGGTGCCGCAGCATGTCGGCGCCGGTGTCGGCCCCCGGCGCGTACTTCTCGTGCAGCAGCGCCATCGCACGATTCGGTCGGCGCGGCGCGACCAGCTTGTAGGTCACTGAACGGTCGCCCATCACGGCGAGTTCGTCGCTGCGGAAGAACACTTGCGGACTCGCCGTGAAGTCGAGCGTGAAGAAGTCGGCCAGCGACATCGGGATGCCGTCGAGCACTTTCTTGAGGGAACTGACGGACGGGCTCACGCGGTTCTGCTCGATCAGCGAGATCAGCCCGTTGGTGACGCCCGCGCGCTTGGCGAGCTCGCGCTGGGAGAGGCCGTACATCGTGCGGACGGCGCGCAGATGGGCGCCGATGTCGAGGTTGAGTTCGCTCACGGGGTGTTCAATATCCTGCACACATCTGGCTAAAACGGGCCGAATTTCACGTCCGTTTGAGGCAAGTGTCAATTTTATTTATCATCGAGCGCTCCACCTCCGGACCCGAGACACCAATGTCCGCGTCACTCCAGCGTCCCGACCTCGAAGCCTTCTGGATGCCCTTCACGGCCAATCCGCAGTTCAAGGCGAAC
>JAJTCR010000338.1 GCA_021325695.1 Steroidobacteraceae bacterium
CGCTCGCCCGGTTTTGCCCGCGGACAAGGTGTCCGGAATTGACGCGCGCGCGTCCGCTAGGGCGCACACGCAGGAGCGGGTACCGCCCCGGCGCGGGAACGCCGGGCTCAGCGCGGTTGACCGCCCGGCTGCGCAGCGATTTCGGCGACCTTCGCCTCGATCCAGCGCTGCGCGCGCTCATTGACTTCGCGCGGCGTCAGTCCCGTCGGGTCGATCGGCGGGCCGATCACGACGCGGATGGTGCCCGGCTTCTTCAGCAGGCCGCGACGACGCCAGAAGTAGCCCGAGTTGTGTGCGATCGGCACGATCGGCGCACCGGTGTCGCAGGCCAGCAATGCGCCACTGATGCCGTACTTGCGCGTCTGGCCCGGCGCGACGCGCGTCCCTTCCGGGTAGACGACCACGCCCATGCCGGCGGCGAGACGCTCGCGGCCCTGCGCCACGACCTGGTTGACGGCCGAGTGTCCCGCGCTGCGGTTGATCGCGATCGGTTTGTAGGTGCGCACGGCCCAGCCGACGATCGGGATCCAGATCACCTCGCGCTTGAGCAGCCACGAGGCCGGCGGGACGACGAACATCTGCGCCATGGTTTCCCAGGCCGAGGAGTGTTTCCAGAGTGAAATGAACGGGCGGTCGGGCAGGTTCTCACGGCCTTCGATCGTGTAGCCCAGGCCGCAGACGACGCCGGCAAGCCAGGTGAGCACGCGACCCCAGGCACGCGGGATTGCGTACCGTTGCTCGAACGAAAGCGGCAGGCACGCGCCGACGAGCACGATGACCCCGAACACGGCGGTCACGAGGAACACCAGGCAGGTGTAGACGAGTGAACGGATCCACTGCATGCGCGGTCGTGCTCCCCTTGCGTTCTGGTTCCGCGTTCGCTGACGCGGCGGGACGGTCGGACTCAGCCCGGCAGCCGCGACAGGTCGGCGGCACGCATGAACAGGCCACGCATGCGATTGAGCAACGCGAGGCGGTTCGAACGCAAGGATGCATCCTCGGTCATGACCATGACCGAATCGAAGAAAGCGTCCACGGCCGGGCGCAGCGCGGCGAGCTGCTGCAGACCGGGCGTGTAATCGCGTGCCGCAAAGCGCGGCTCCACGACCCGCGCGATCGCATCGACCTGCTCGGCCAGGATCTGTTCCGCCGGGTCCAGGAGGCGTTCCACGTCCACGGTGGCGTTCACGGCCTCATCGGTCTTGCGGAGGATGTTCGCGATGCGCTTGTTCGCGGCCGCGAGACTCGCGGCGTCGGGCAGCTGCAGGAACTGCACGAGCGCCCGCAGCCGGGCATCGAAATCGAGCGGAGAGGCCGGGCGCGTCGCCAGCACGGCGTCGAACATTTCGGGCGTGACCTCGAGGCCCGTGTCGCCCTCGACGTAGTACGCCCGCAGGCGCTCGATCACGTAGTCGTAGACCTCGTCGCGCAGCGCCCCGAGGTCCACCGGCGGCACGGTCTTGCCTTGCGCCGCGCCGACGGATTCCATGTCGTCACGCGCGGCAGCCACCGCCTGCGTGAGCAACTGCTGCAGGTCGAGGTCGAGCCGGCGCTCGATCGCCGTACGCAGCAGCCCCAGCGCCGCGCGCCGCAGTCCGAACGGGTCACGCGTGCCCGAGGGCTTCTGGCCGGTCGCGTAGATCGCCGCGATCGTGTCGAGCCTGTCCGCGATCGACACGGCCATGCCCGACGGCGTTGCCGGCAGCTCGTCGCCGGCAAAACGCGGCAGGTACTGCTCGCGCAGCGCGTCGGCCACCTCCTGCGGCTCGCCGTCGTGCTGCGCGTAGTAGCGACCCATCAGGCCCTGCAGCTCCGGGAACTCGCCCACCATGTTCGTGAGCAGGTCGCACTTGGCGAGCTGGGCGGCGCGGTCGGCCCGCTGCGGGTCGGCACCGATCGCCGAGGCAACCGCGCGCGCCAGGCCCCGGACGCGCTCGGTCTTCTGATGCAGGGACCCGAGCTGCGTCTGGAAGGTCACGCGCTTGAGCGCGTCGACGTGCGTGTCGAGCCGGTGCTGTCGATCCGTTTGGTAGAAGAACGCCGCGTCCGACAAGCGCGGACGCACGACGCGCTCGTTGCCGGCGATCACCTGCGCCGGGTCGAGACTCTCGATGTTGGAGACCGTCACGAACCACGGCATGAGCCGTCCCTGCGGGTCGCGCACGGGAAAATAGCGCTGGTGGTCCTGCATCGTCGCGATCGGCACCTCCGGCGGCAACTCGAGGTATTTCGCGTCGAAACGACCCGCCAGCGGCACGGGCCATTCGACCAGGCCGGTCACCTCGTCGAGCAGCGCGTCCGAGATCACGGCGACGCCGCCGAGCTGCGCCGCCGCCGCGGTGACGCCGCGGCGAATCGTCTCGCGTCGCGCCTCGAGGTCGACGAGGACGCGGCCGCGCTTCTGCAGCTGGCGCACATACGCCATCGGCGTGGCGAGACGGATCGCCTTTGGCGCCATGAAGCGGTGGCCGTAGGTGAGGTTGGAGGCGCGAATGCCGAGGATGTCGGCGGTCACGACCTCGCGGCCGAACAGCATCACGACCCAGTGCACCGGACGCACGAACTGTGCCTCGCCGTCGCCCCAGCGCATGCGCTTGGCGATCGGCAGCGCGTCGAGCGCCGCTCCCACGATCGCGGGCAGCAGGTCAACCGTCCGGGCGCCTGGCTCGACGCCGCGATGCACGAGCCACTGGCCCTTGGGCGTGTCGAGCCGTTCCAGCGCCGTCACCTCGACCCCGCAGCCGCGCGCGAACGCAAGCGCGGCTTGCGTCGGGTTGCCGGTCGCGTCGAAGGCTGCCTTGACCGGCGGCCCCCGTCTTTCCAGGGGCCGGTCCGGCTGCTGCTCGGCGAGCCGGCGCACGCGCACGGCCAGGCGCCGCGGCGTCGCGAAGCGCTCGACTGCGCCATGACGCAGCCCGGCCTGTGACAGGCCCTGCTCCACGCCCTGCGCGAACGAACCGCTCAGGGCAATGAGCGATCTGGGTGGCAACTCTTCGGTGCCGATCTCGACCAGGAAGTCACGGACCGCACTCATGCGAGGCCTCGCGTCGTCAGGCCCTTTTCCGGCAGCGGCGGGTCGATACGTGGAACGGGGGACAGGCCTCCGCGCAGCATCGGGAAGCCGAGCGCCTCACGACTCGCGTAGTAGGCCTCGGCCACGCCACGGGCCAGCGTGCGCACGCGCAGGATGTAGCGCTGGCGCTCGGTCACGGAGATCGCCTTGCGTGCATCGAGC
>JAJTCR010000339.1 GCA_021325695.1 Steroidobacteraceae bacterium
CTGTTCCTGCGCCTGTGCCGGGCTGCCGGGGAAGCCCGCGGAGAGGATCATGACGAGGAGGAACTGATTTGCTCGGTTCATCGCGTCCATACCTTCTGAGATTCAGCTCGTCGGTGCTTCGGCGCAGCGGGTCGCGCAGAACGCCAGGGCTTGTCAGCGGGCGCCAGGGCAGCAGCGCGCGGAGCCTTTACCTGCGGTCGTTCATGCGCTTGATCTGCGCCCCGAGCCCCTGCAGCTTCTGTTCGATGTGCTCGTAGCCGCGGTCGATGTGATAGATCCGTTCCACGTCGGTCGTGCCCTCGGCGACCAGCCCGGCCAGCACCAGGCTCGCCGACGCCCGCAGGTCCGTCGCCATGACCGGCGCGGCCGTCAGCTTCGGCACGCCCCTGATGATCGCGGTGTTGCCTTCGAGCCGGATGTCCGCGCCCATGCGCCGCATCTCGAGCATGTGCATGAAGCGGTTCTCGAAGATCGTCTCGACGATCGTGCCGACGCCGTCGGCGATGGTGTCGAGCGCCGCGAACTGGGCCTGCATGTCGGTCGGAAAACCGGGGTGCGGCGCGGTGCGGATGTCGACGGACTTCGTCCGGCGCCCGCGCATGTCGACCTCGATGAAGCCGTCGCCGCGTGTCACGGCGGCGCCGGCCTGCTGCAGCTTGTGCAGCACGGCGTCGAGGTGTTCGGCGCGGGCGCCGCGCGCGCGCACCCGCCCGCTCGTGATCGCGCCCGCCAGCAGGTAGGTGCCCGCCTCGATGCGGTCGGGCAGCACCTCGTAGTGCGTGCCGTGCAGCTTCCCGACACCGTCGACCACGATCGTGTCGGTGCCGTGACCCCGGATCTGCGCCCCCATCGAAACCAGGAACTGCGCGAGGTCCACGATCTCGGGCTCGCGCGCCGCGTTCTCGAGGATCGTCTGACCCTCGGCGAGCGTGGCGGCCATCATCAGGTTCTCCGTGCCGGTCACCGTCACGGTTTCCATCACGATCCGTGCGCCCTTGAGACGGTCCGCCCGCGCGCGGATGTACCCGTTCTCGATGTGCACGTCCGCCCCCATCGCCTGCAGCCCTGCGACGTGGATGTTGACCGGGCGCGCGCCGATCGCGCACCCGCCGGGCAGCGACACGTCCGCCCGTCCGTGCTTGGCGACCAGCGGCCCGAGCACGAGGATCGCCGCGCGCATGGTCTTGACGAGTTCGTACGGTGCGAAGGTGTCCTTCGTCGTGGTGGGGTCGACCTCCACGTGCATGCGTTCGTCCACCGTCACGCTGGCACCCATGCGGCCGAGCAGGCTGATCATGGTGGTGACGTCGTGCAGGTGCGGGACGTTCGCGATCGTGACCGGTCCGTCGGCCAGCAGCGACCCCGCGAGGATCGGCAACGCCGCGTTCTTGGCGCCCGAAATGCGCACCTCGCCGTCGAGCGGCGCGCCGCCCCGGATCTGGAGTTTGTCCAAGAGCTTCGCTCCGTCAGCGCTGCGCGCCGCCGCGTTCCGCCTGCCATTCGGCCGGCGTGTACGCCTGGATCGACAACGCGTGGATCTCTCGGCCCATGCGTTCCCCGAGGCCCGCATAGACCATCTGGTGGCGCTGGATCGAGCGCTTGCCCTCGAACTGGGAGGCGACGACCACCGCCTCGAAATGCGTGTCGTCGTCCGTCAGCACGCGGACCTGCGCGCCGGGCAACCCCGTCTGGATCAGCAGGGTGATTTCGTTGGCCGTCATGGGGTAGATCCGCCCGGGAAAAGGGAAGCCCGCGATTTTAAAGGAGATGGGCGGCCGGCTGTAGGCTGTAAACTGTTTGTTTCGAGCTTCGTTTACGAAACCATGTCCGACCCCAGCCAGATGATCGCCCGCGGCCGCCGCGTGCTCGCCACCGAAGCCGAGGCCGTCGCCGGCCTCGAGCACCGTCTGGACGGCAACTTCGCGCGGGCCTGCGCGTTGCTGCTCGCGTGCGAGGGCCGCATCGTCGTCACCGGCATGGGCAAGTCCGGCCACGTCGGCAGCAAGATCGCCGCGACGCTCGCGAGCACCGGGAGCCCGGCGTTCTTCGTGCACCCGGCCGAGGCAATCCACGGAGACCTCGGCATGATCACCGCCAAGGACGTGGTGCTCGCGCTCTCGAATTCGGGCGAAACGTCGGAGCTGCTCACGATCCTGCCCGTGATCAAGCGGCTCGCGGTGCCGCTGATCGCACTGACGGGCAAGGACGCGTCGACACTCTCGCGGTACGCGACGGTCACGCTCGACGTCAGCGTGCCGGCCGAGGCGTGCCCGCTCAACCTGGCGCCCACGGCGAGCACCACGGCGGCGCTGGCCATGGGCGACGCGCTCGCGATCGCGGTGCTGGAAGCGCGCGGCTTCACCGAGGAAGACTTCGCACGGTCACACCCCGGCGGCAGCCTCGGCCGGCGCCTGCTGCTGCACGTCGAGGACGTCATGCGCAAGGGCGACGAACTGCCGCGCGTCGGCCCCGAGACGCTGCTGAGCGAAGGCCTGCTCGAGATGAGTCGCAAGGGGCTCGGCATGACGACGATCGTCGATCCCGAGGATCACGTGCTGGGCGTCTTCACCGACGGCGACCTCCGGCGTGCCCTCGACCGCCAGCTCGACGTGCACCGTACCCGGATGCGCGAGGTCATGACCGCCGGTGGCAAGGTGGCCGAGCCGCGGATGCTCGCGGCCGAGGCGGTGCACTTGATGGAGACGTTCCGGATCACGTCGCTGCCGGTCGTTTCGGACGATGCGGAGCGCAAGCTCGTCGGCGCGCTGAACGTGCACGACCTGCTGCGCGCGGGGGTCATGTGACGGCGCCCTCCTCACCCGGTGCCGCCGCGGCGACCTCGCTCGGCACCGTGGGAACGGCGACTGAAGAATTGCACGAACGGGCGCGCCGCGTGGGTCTGCTGGTGCTCGACGTCGACGGCGTCCTCACCGACGGCCGGCTGCACATCACGGCCGACGGCGAGCAGACGAAGGTGTTCCACGTGCGCGACGGCTCGGGACTCGTCGCACTGCAGCGCGCCGGCGTGACGGTCGCGATCATCTCCGGGCGCGAGTCGGGCGCCGTGCGGTATCGCGCCGCCGAGCTCGGCATCGGCCACGTGCGGCAAGGCATCCGTGACAAGGGCGCTGCCCTCGACGCCCTGCTGCTCGAGCTGGGCGTCGGCAACGCCGCGCTTGGTTGCGTCGGGGACGACACGCCCGACGTGCCGATGCTGCAGCGGGCCGCGTTCGC
>JAJTCR010000340.1 GCA_021325695.1 Steroidobacteraceae bacterium
GCCGCGCACGACTCGAGGAGGCGCCGGCCGGCTCACGCTTCGCGGACTTCCTGGGCTGGGCGCTCGGCGCGCTGGCCGTGCTGGCGCTCGCGTGGACGGCGTTGCCGTCGCTGCTGCTGCGCACGGGGTGCGCCTGAGGCGAAGGGGAAACCACCAGTGCCAATCGACATCGGCGACTATGCACTGATCGGTGACTGCGAGACGGGCGCGCTGGTCGGACGCGATGGCTCGATCGATGCGGAACAGCGCGCCCCTCATGCTCCGCCGCCTCACGGCACGTGAGGCAGACGGTTCGGGTGCACTAATCCGTGATCGCGCGTTGCGCCGCGGCGCGACGGGCCAATGCGCCCGCACGACCCATGGCGGTCTCGTACTCGTCGACGAGTCGGTCGACCACCACGCGGATCGATTCGACCGCCTCGATGGCGCCGACACCCTGCCCGGCCGACCAGACGTCCTTCCAGCGCTTCGCCGCAGACGGCGAGCTGTCGTAGTTGCGCTGTGGCTTGTCCGGCATTCGCTCCGGATCGTAGCCGACCCGCCGCAGGCTGGGCTTGAGCCAGGAGGCCGGGGTGCCCGTGATCGAGGCGCTCACGAGCAGGTCGTCGACATTCGCCTCGACCAGCATGCTTTTGTAGTCCTCTCCCGCGAGGCTTTCCTGCGTGGCGATGAAGCGCGTGCCCATGTACACCATGTCCGCGCCAGCCGCGACGGCACCGGCCACGCCCTGCCCGTCCGCGATGCCGCCGCCGACGATCACGAGCCCGTCGGTGAGCTTGCGCACCGCCGAGATGAACGCGAACGGTGAAATGTACCCGGTGTGGCCGCCCGCGCCGGCCGAGACGCAGGCGAGGCCGTCTGCCCCCGCGTTGACCGCCTTGCGCGCGAGCGCGAGGTTCACGACGTCGGCGATCACGATTCCGCCGTAGGAATGGACCAGCTCGATCGCCGGCAGCGGGCTGCCAAGCGCGGTGATGACGATGGGGGGCTGGTAACGGGCGACGAGCTCGAGATCCTGCGGCAGGCGCAGGTTGGTCGAGTGCGTGATCAGGTTGGCCGCCCACGGTGCGGCGCCCACCGAGCCCGGCGACGCCAGCGCCGCCGTGATCTGCGCCATCCAGGCGTCGAGGTCCTCGACAGTCCGCGCGTTGACAGTCGGGAAGGCGCCGACGATGCCGGCCCGACAGGCCTCGATCACGAGCCCGGGCCCCGAGATCAGGAACATCGGCGCCGCGACCACGGGGACCCGAAGGGACTGCGGGAGTCGCGAAGTCGTGGCCAGGCGCGGGCTCGTGTTCAAGACACTCGTCACTTGCTAAACTGTACTGACTGTAGCGTGGGTAAGAGGCGGGCGTCAAATCACGTCGCCGTCTGCGACGCAGGACGTCCAACTGTCGCTTCGCCCGCAGGGGGTGCCTGATGCCGAACTCCGCGCCGTCACCGTCTCCACTCGACTTCGACGGCCTGCGTCCTCCCTCACCGTTCCTGACGGAGGCGCACGTCCAGTGGCGCAGCCGAGTGCGTGACTTCGTCACGCGCGAAATCGAACCCAATCTCGCTTGTTGGGAAACCGAGGGCACGTTTCCAGATTCCGTGTACGAAGTGGCGGCACAACTCGGCCTGCTGGGTGTCGGCTTTCCGACTCAGTACGGCGGCAACACCGAGGACGCCGATCCCTGGTACAGGGTGATCTTCGCCGAAGAGATGCATCGCCCTGGTTGCGGAGTCGTTTTCGCCGACTTGGCCACGCACTGGATCGGCCTGCCGCCAGTGGTGCAGTTCGGCTCGGCAGAACTCCAGGAAAAGGTTACGCGGCAGGTTCTTGCCGGCAAGCGCCGCATTGCGTTTGCGGTGACCGAACCCGGCGGCGGCTCCGATGCAAGCGCCCTGCAGACACGTGCCGAGCGGCACGAAGACCACTGGCTGCTCAACGGCTCGAAAACGCTGATCTCAGGCGCATTACGTGCCGACGTGATCCTCACCGCCGTGCGGACGGGCGGTCCCGGCGCGAGCGGCATCTCCTTGTTGCTGGTCGATGCGACGAGTCCCGGCATCGAGCGACGGGCCGTCCCGGGTCTGCGCTGGTACAACGCGAACAATGGGACGATAGAGTTTCGCGATGTCCGAGTCCCGCTCGACCGGCTCGTCGGCGCAGAGAACCGCGGCTTCGCGGGGCTCGCGCGACAATTCAACGTCGAGCGGTTGAGCGGGATCGCCGCCACGCTCGCGATGTCGCGGACTGCCGTGGCCGAAGCGATTGCCTGGGCACAGCAACGTGAGGCCTTCGGCAGGCGGCTCGTCGAGCACCAGGCGTTGCGACACAAGCTCGTGGACCTGGTGCGCGCCATTCGCGCCACCTATGCCTACCTCGACCAATGCATCTGGCGGTTGCAGCGTGGCGAGGCCGTCGTCGCGGACATTGCGATGCTCAAGGTGCAGGCCACGCGAACGCTCGAGCGCTGCGCACGCGAGTCGATGCACGTGCTCGGCGGCCACGCGTATGCGGGCACGACGCGAGTCGAGCGAATCTACCGGGAAGCCCGCATCTTCGCTCTCGGCGGCGGTACCGAGGAAATCCTCGACGACCTCGCCGCGCGGCAGCTCGGGCTGCTCTGATCAAGCACCAACAAACACAGCAGGAGACGACACGATGTCCGCGATGCAAGACACGCTTGGTTCGATCATGGAGGCGACGCGCACGGGCGACGACGAACGCTTCCTGGCACATCTGGCAGATGACGTCGAGTACGTCTTCCACGTCGGCACCCGCGGCGTACAGGGTAAGGATGGCGTGCGACGCTTCCTGAACAAGTACCGCACGATCGCCGCGGACGTCGTCTGGCGCGTGGACCGTGTCGCCGAGAGCGGCGACTGCCTGTTCATCGAGGGTTATGAAGAATACACCGACCTGCGCACGGGCGAACGCATCGCGCACCCGTACATGGGCATCATGGAGTTCCGCGACGGCAAAGTCGCGAAGTGGCGCGATTACTTCGAGATGAACCAGAAGAAGAGTGGCTAGTGGCTAGTGGCTAGTGGCTAGTGGCTAGTGGTCTGTTGTCAGTGGAAGAACGGAGGGTTCGCCTTGCCCGGTTTCTGTCCTCACTGGCCACCAGCCACTGACCACTACCCACCCAGTCTCGTCCTCCGCACCTCGATGCCGTGCGCCGCGCGGTCCCAGCAGTCGGGCGTCACGCCCTGCTGCCGCAGCTCGACCTTGCGGATCTTGTT
>JAJTCR010000341.1 GCA_021325695.1 Steroidobacteraceae bacterium
GCTTCGGGCCGAAGGCCCACCGCACGGACGAGTACGCGCCCGGGCGCGAACTCAGGTTCCAGGAAGGCTCGAGCGCCGCCCGCATCCGCGTGAAGACGTTGAACGGAGACATCGGCGTGTGCCGCGACTGATGCACGGCTGACGACCAGGGACGGGCTCGCGCCCGCCGCGGAAACATGGACAATACGCTCGGAGCGAACGACTACGGTCCGTTGCGGTCACACCTCCGGGGCGCGCGCGGGAACCGGGCGGTCCCCAGGACCGGGGGAGTTTCGGGCAGAGCAATGGCGTTCTTGACGGAACTGAAGCGTCGTCGCGTGGGCAAGGTGGCCATCGCGTACGGCGCAGTGGCGTGGGGCGTGACCGAGAGTGCCTCGGTCGTGCTGCCCGCGCTGCGCGTGCCCGAGTGGGCGGTGACGTTCATCGTCGTCTTCCTGCTGGTCGGCTTCCCGATCGCCATGGTGCTCGCCTGGATTTTCGACGCCACACCCCAGGGTCTGCAGCGCACCGAACCCCTGCCCGGCGATGCACCGCAGGCACGCCTCCGCATGCGCGCGGCCTTCGGGGTGCTCGTGCTGATCGCGATGGCCGGCCTCGGCTACCTGCTCTACGAGCGCGGGCTCGGTCGCGCCCATGCCGGTGAGCCGCACAGCTCGATCGCGGTCCTGCCGTTCACGAACCTGAGCGGCGATCCTGCCAAGGACTACTTCAGCGACGGCATGTCCGAGGAGTTGCTGAACCTGCTCGCCCGCGTTCCGGGCCTGCAGGTCGCGGCGCGCACGTCCGCATTCGCGTACAAGGGCAAGAACGTCGACATCCGCCAGGTCGGCGAGGAACTCGGCGTCGAGACCGTCCTCGAGGGCAGCGTCCGCCAGGCGGGCGACAAGGTGCGCATCACGGCGCAGCTGATCGACACCGAGACCGGGTTCCACCTCTGGTCGGAGACCTACGACCGCGAGCTGAAGGACATCTTCGCCGTGCAGGACGAGATCGCCCAGGCGATCGTCGACCGGCTCAAGATCCAGCTCGCGCCGGAGGAGCAACAGTTCGCGCAGCGCGACAAGGCGCCGACGCAGGACGTCGAAGCCTACGAGCTGTACCTGCAGGGCCAGGCGATCTGGAAGCGACGGGGCGAGGAAAACCTGCGACGCGCGGCCGAGCTCTACCAGCAGGCAATCGGGCGCGACCCCGGATTCGCCGCCGCCCACGCCGCGCTCGCCTCGGCGTACGTCGTGCTGCCGGGCTACACCAAGGAGGAGGACGACGAGGAGAAGTACCTCAGGATGGCGGAACAGTCGGCGCGCCAGGCGCTCGCGATCGACCCGAAGATCGGCGAGGCGCACGCGGTGCTGGCGCAGATCAATTCCGATCGCGGCAACCTGCTCGACGCCGAGTCGGGCTTCTTCTTTGCGATTTCGCTCGAGCCCAACGAACCGACGCCGCATCACTGGTATTCGATTTTGCTCAACACGGTCGGCCGGCTCGACGCCGGGCTCGCGCAGGCACGACGCGCGTTCGAGCTCGACCCGAGTTCGCCGATCATCGCGTCGAACCTCGCCAACGCCTACCTCCTGCGGGGGGACGACCAGCAGGCCGCGCGTTACGCGAAGCTCGCCGAGGACCTCGGTCTCACGAACAAGGGCGGCGGCGTCCCGGCCATGATCGCGATGCGCCAGGGACGTTGGGAGGATGCGAAGACGCTTTTCGCCCACCAGGAGATGCCCGAGCAGTTGAAGCCACTCGTGTCGGAGTGGGTCGACGCCGTGGCCGATCCTGCCCGGCGCCCGCAGATGATCGCCGCGATGCGACGAGTCGACCCCGACGTCGTCGCGCAGGACGACCTGGTGATGCCGTACCTGCAACTCGGCGAAGTCGACATCGTCTACGAGATCATGTTCGATGCGCTCGACCGCAATCGCATGGCCTGGGCGCACAAGTGGGACGTCATGAATACCTGGGCCGCCGAAAGCGCAGCCTTCCGCCGCGACCCGCGCTTCCCGGAACTGGCCCGACGCATGGGCCTCGTCGACTACTGGAAGCAGTACGGCTTCCCCGACGCCTGTCGCGCCGGCAGCGGCAACGTCGCGGTCGTCTGCGCCTCGTGACCGCCGTCGAGTTCGCGCCCGCGCTGTTGCGGTGGTACGAACTGGACGGCCGCAAGGACCTGCCCTGGCAGCGGGACCGCACGCCGTACCGCGTCTGGATCTCGGAGATCATGCTGCAGCAGACCCAGGTCGCCACCGTGACCGGGTACTACGAGCGATTCATGACCCGCTTCCCCGACGTGCACAAGCTCGCCGCTGCGCCGCTCGACGAGGTGCTGCACCTCTGGTCCGGCCTCGGCTATTACGCCCGTGCGCGCAACCTGCATCGGGCCGCGCAAGCGCTCGTGCAACGGCACGGGGCAGAGTTCCCCGCGACGCTCGAGGAGGTCATGGCGCTGCCGGGCATCGGCCGCTCGACGGCGGGCGCAATCCTGGCCCTGTCGCGCGGCGAACGTCACCCGATCCTCGACGGCAATGCCAAGCGCGTGCTCGCGCGCTGCTTCGGCGTCGGCGGATTCCCGGGCGAGCCTGCGGTCGAGAAGCGGCTCTGGGAGTTGGCCGAGGCCTGCACGCCGGCGAGACGCGTCGATGCGTATACGCAGGCCGTCATGGACCTTGGCGCGACGGTGTGCACTCGCACGAACCCGGCGTGCCTGCTCTGCCCCGTGAACGCGGCGTGCGTCGCTCGGGTCACGGACCGCCTGCACGAGTTTCCTTCGCCGCGACCGCGCAAGCTGCGGCCACGACGCGAGGCCTGGCTCGTGCTCGCCCGCAGCGGGACGCAGCTGTTGCTCGAGAAGCGCCCGCCGAGCGGGATCTGGGGCGGCCTCTGGGCGTTCCCGGAGTTTCCGACGCACGCGCACGCGATGCAGTGGTGCAGCGAGAACCTGTCCGCGCCGTCCGGCGCACGTGCGGTGGAACCGCTGCACCACGCGTTCAGTCACTTCGACTATGCGATGAATCCGATCCTCGTGAGCTGCCTCGGCAGGGCGCCAGCCTTGCGCGACGATGATCGCTATCGCTGGTACGACACGAACGCTCCCGCCGAAGTGGGCGTGCCGAAACCGGTCGCAACGCTGCTGCAGCTCGCGTCGACCACGGAAGATGCCGCGTGAGCGCACCTGCGCGCGATCCCTCGCGGACCTTCGCGATGCGCGCAATCGCGGCCGGCTCGG
>JAJTCR010000342.1 GCA_021325695.1 Steroidobacteraceae bacterium
GAGTTTTGCGCCCGTACCACGCCCCGCCCGATCGTCCTCGTCCTCCAGAAGCTGACGCGCGGATGGGCATGGCGGCTCCCGGGAACCGAAACGCCCCGGTCGGTCGTGACATCGAATGGGTGTGGACGCGTACGAACCCGACGGTGACTCATGAATGCAACAACCGAAGTTCCCGGACTGGTGCTGGCAGTCGCAGTCTTGTTGTCCGGCGCGGTCGCGAGCACGCACGCGGCGGGACCTTCGACCCGCGGACGCGACACGTCGCTCGCGGCCCAGGGCAAGCACATCTTCCGGTACGACACTTTCGGCGACGAGGCGAAGTGGACCGACCTGCTGCGGATGCACGAGGTGATCCGCACGGCGGTCGACCCCGTGACCGCGCTGTCGGTCGGACTCAAGGTCGACGTCGACGCACTGCCTCCCGCAGTCCGGAGGGGCATCCTGGACGGCACGGTTGACCTGCGCAGCCCGGCGACGACGGTCGCCCTGCTCAAGCTGGATGCAGTGATCGGCTTGAAGGGAACGGTCGAGAAGGTGAACGGTCGCGACACGTTGACGCGCGTCGGCACCACGTGCGCGCTCTGTCATTCCACGGTCGACGACTCGTTCGCCGACGGCATCGGCAAGCGCCTGGACGGCTGGCCCAATCGCGACCTCGACCCCGGCAAGATCATCGCGCTGTCCCCCGCCGTGCAGGAGCCGGAGAAGCTGCTGCTGCGCGCCTGGGGCCCGGGCATGTACGACCCGAGGCACAACATCGACGGCCTCAGCAAGCCGGTCGTGATTCCGCCCGCCTACGGGCTTGCGGGCATCCACAGCATCACCTTCACCGGCGACGGCGCGGACATCAAGTACTGGAACCGCTACGTGGCCGTGACGCAGATGGGTGGCCTCGGGACGTTCGAGGATTCACGTCTGAAGCTCAGCGTCACCAACGGCACGGTCGACCTCGTGAGCAGCAAGCTGCCCGCGTTGCAGGCCTATCAGTTGTCGCTGCTCGCGCCCGCCGCGCCGGCCGGCAGTTTCGACGCCGCGGCGGCAGCGCGTGGCAAGGCGGTGTTCGAGGGGGCTGGCCAGTGCGCGAGTTGCCACACGGGCTCGACTTTCACCGACGCAAACGCGCGGCTCCATCCGCCGGAGGATTCGATGGCGGAGCCCGAGTTCCCGAGCTATGCCTCGCGCTCGGCGACCAAGCGGTACCGGACGACGCCGTTGCGTGGCATCTGGCAGCACCCGCCGTACTTTCACGACGGCTCGGCCCGAACGCTCGAGGACGTCGCACGGACCTACAACGCCAGGAGGTCACTGGGCCTGACGGACGAACAGGTCGCCGACCTCGCGCAGTACCTCCAGTCGCTGTGACTCGCCGCGCCAGACCTCTCCCGCTTCGGCGCGAGGGCCTGGCGTGACGGTCTTACAGCACGTCCCAGGGATAGGCGCCCTGTTCGAGGATCGCGCCGGCGAGCGCGTCGATCGAGCGATCCTCGTTGTGGTCGGCGCCGCGGATGTTGCGGACCATGCGCCGGCGCGCCTGGTGCGTGAAGATCCGCGCGATGTCGACGACCTTCGAGGTCGAGGCCGGGTCGCGCCGGATGATCGAGTCGGCTCTCGACAGCACGCAGAGGCCCACGAACAGGTCGATCAGCAGGTCGGCGATGCGCTTCTGCACGAGCTGCAGCTCGAAGATGCGTTTGCCGTGCTTGCGGAGCACCTCTTCGGCGACGCGGGCCGCCCCGCGCACGTAGTTTTCATACACGCGCACCAGCGGCTCGAGCTCGGGCACGAGCTGCGTGTCGATCCGGGCACGACCGCGGTCGAGACGACGGCCCGCGTAGCTCGACAGCACGCCGAAGCCCTTGATCGGGTCGTTGAAGATCGAGTTGAGCGCCGACTGCAGCTCGGTGAGCCCCGCGCCCACTTCCTTGAGCGCCGAGAGCGCGATGAACAGCCGGAGGATTTCGTTGGTGCCCTCGAACACCGGCAGGATGCGCGCATCGCGCACGCACTGCTCGTAGGGCTGCTCGCGCATGTATCCCATGCCGGCCGCGATCTGCAGCGCTTCGTAGGCCGTGCGTTGCATCGCCTCGCTCGCAAACACCTTCGTGATCGCGGCCTCGGTCGAGTAATCCTCGTGGCCGCTGTCGATGTAGTGCGCGACCATCCAGACCGCGCTTTCGGCGGCGAAGCAGTCCACGGTCATCTGCGCGATCTTTTCGCGCACCATGCCGAACTCGGCGATCGGCCGCTCGAACTGCTTGCGCTCCTGCGCCTGCCGCACAGACTTGCGGATCAGCGCCTTCATGCCGCCGACCGCGCCGCCGCCGAGTCCCGTGCGGCCGTTGTTGAGGATGCCCATCGCGACCTTGAAACCCTTGCCGACCTCGCCGAGCACGTTCTCGGGCGGCACACGCACGTCGTTCAGGATCACGCTCGTCGTGCTGGAGGCGCGGATCCCCATCTTGTCCTCGTGCGGGCCGTGGCTCACGCCCGGCCAGGCGGCCTCGACCAGGAACGCCGTGATCTTGCCCTCGGGGCCGTCGGTGCGCGCGAACACCGTGTAGAAGTCGGCGATGCCGCCGTTCGTGATCCAGATCTTCTCGCCGGTGAGCGTCCAGCTGCCATCATCGTTGCGCGTCGCACGCGTGCGAATCGCCGCGGCGTCGGAGCCCGCGTTGGCCTCGGTCAGGCAGAACGCCGCGATCATTTCGCCGGTCGCCAGCTGCGGCAGGTAGCGCGCCTTCTGGTCGGCGGTGCCGAAGAGCAGCAGGCCCTTCATGCCGATCGAGCTGTGTGCGCCGATCGTCAGCGACACCGAACTGTCGTGGCTGCTCGTCTGCGCAAGCACGCGGGCGTAGGCCGCGTTCGAGAGGCCGATGCCGCCAAACTCCTCGGGAATGATCAGTCCGAACAACCCGAGGTCGCGCAGCGCCTGGACGAATTCGTCGGGTTGACGCGCGTCCCGATCCCATTGCGCGAAATCCGCCTCCTTGCCCTCGAGGAATTTTTCGACCGAGTCGATGACCATCGCGAGCATCTCGCGGTCGCGCTCGTTGATGGCCGGGTACGGGAAGAGCGCCGGCTCGAGCACGTTGCCGAGCAGCAGTTGCTTGGCGACGCTCTGGTCGACGAGTTCGCGTGCGGTGGCGGCGCTGGCGGCGACCGGCGTGACGGTCGAATTCATGTCTGTGTCCATCGGTTCGGAGCCCGCGTCGGGCAGT
>JAJTCR010000343.1 GCA_021325695.1 Steroidobacteraceae bacterium
TGGAACGTCGACCTGCACCTGATGTTGAAGCTGGTGGGCTCGAGCTTTGCCACCGGGCTCGAGCGATTGCGGGTGCAGCGCTACCTCGCGAAGCTCGAAGAGCGCAATGCCCTGTCGCTCCCCTCGGCGAACGACGGGCTCTGGGACTTCGACGTCGAAAACAACTCGGTATGGTTCTCGCCCCGCTGGAAGACGATGCTGGGGTACGACGAGCACGACCCCAACGTCTCGCCCGACTGGCGCCGCCTGGTGCACCCGGACGACATGGCGCGCGTGCAGGCGCTGATCCGCGACCACATCGCGGGCAAGACGCCGATGTTCGAAAGCGTGCACCGCATGCGCCACGTCAAGGGCGAGTGGCGCTGGGTCGTGAGCCGCGCCATGGCGCGCGTCGACGCCTCCGGGCGACTGCGGCGACTGGTCGGCGTCGAGTTCGACATCACCGAGCGCAAGCTCTACGAGGACGCGCTGTTCAAGGAGAAGGAGAGCGCGCAGATCACGCTGCAATCGATCGGCGACGGCGTGAGCACGACGGCCGGGCACCTCGTCGTCGCGTACCTGAACCCGACCGCGGAGGACCTCACGGGGTGGAAGTTCGAGGAAGCCCAGGGCCGGAACATCGACGAGATCTTCCGCGGCTTCCACGAGGAGACCTGCGAGCCGCTGGAGAATCCGCTCTCCGTGGCGATCCGCCGGGCGCGCGCGATCAAGTCGGTGCGCCCGACGTTGCTGATCAAGCGCGACGGCAACGAGATGTACATCGAGAGCACGGCGTCCCCGATCCGCGACGGCACGGGTGCGGTCTGCGGCGGCGTGCTCGTGTTCCACGACGTGAGCGAGAGTCGCGAGCTCAACCGCAAGCTTTCGTATCACGCCAGCCACGACATCCTGACCGGCCTCGTGAACCGGCGCGAGTTCGAACAGCGCCTCGAGCGCGCACTGCGCAGCGCCAAGGCGCGCGAAACCTCGTACGCCCTGTGCCACCTCGACGTCGACCAGTTCAAGATCATCAACGACACGTGCGGCCACAGCGCGGGCGACGCGCTGCTCGGGCAGGTGGGCACGCTGCTCAAGACCAAGATCCGCTGGCGCGACACGCTGGCGCGCCTCGGCGGCGACGAGTTCGGCGTGCTGCTCGAGAGCTGCTCGCTCGAGGACGCGCTGCGGATGGCCGACCAGCTGCGTGAGACCGTCCGCGGCTACAAGTTCGTCTGGGAGGAGCGCACGTTCCGGCTCGGCTGCAGCGTCGGCGTGATCCCGATCTCCTCGGAAAGCGAGGACGTCGCGGCCGTGCTCTCGGCCGCGGACAGCGCGTGCGCGGCGGCCAAGGAAGCGGGACGCAACCGCGTGTTCAGCTTCCAGGAGAACGACCTCGACCTTATGAAGCGGCGCAAGGAAATGCAGTGGGCCGCCCGCATCAACAACGCACTCGAGGAGTCGCGATTCGAGCTGTTCAGGATGACGATCGCGCCGTTGCAGCGCCACGACCCCGGTGCGCACTACGAGCTGCTGCTGCGCATGCGCGACGAAACCGGCAAGATCGTCTCGCCCGACAATTTCATCAACGCTGCCGAGCGCTATGGCATCACGCCGCAGATCGACCGCTGGGTCGTCGAGCACGCGCTACGCTGGCTGGTGTCGGAGGCGGACGAGCGCGAGCGGCTCGCACTGTGCTCGATCAACCTCTCGGGACAGAGCCTCGGCGACGACAAGTTCCTGCCGTTCGTGATCGACCAGTTCCACCGCAGCGGCATCGACGCGTCGAAGATCTGCTTCGAGATCACGGAGACGGCGGCGATCGCGAGCTTCTCGCAGGCGAACCGCTTCATCCAGGCGTTGAAGGAGCTCGGCTGCAAGTTCGCGCTCGACGACTTCGGCACGGGCCTCTCGTCGTTCGGCTACCTCAAGCACTTCCCGGTCGATTTCCTCAAGATCGACGGCAGCTTCGTCAAGGAAATCCTGCACGACCCGATCGATCGCGAGATGGTGCGCTCGATCAACGAGATCGGGCACCTGACGGGCAAGCAGACGATCGCCGAATTCGCCGAGAACGAAGAGATCATCAACATGCTGCGGTCCCTCGGCGTCGACTACGCGCAGGGCTACGGCATCTCCTCGCCGCAGCGCATCCTCAGGGTCGCCGCAAACGGCTGAGGAGCAGTTCACGTCGCGTCGGCGTCGCGCGTCATTCTGGCCACGATGTTCTCAAGCGTCGCCTGGCAGGCGGTTCGAATGATTTTTCGGGGCTCCGAAAACCGACATGTCGCCCCGAAAAACATCCGAATCACCTGCTGACCCACGGCGCCTGAGCCAGTCGTCGTCCGACGACTTCGCACGGCGCATGTGGCGACTACGCGCGCCGACGATTGGTTCGCGGCGCAAATCGAGGATGCGCTACGGCCGGCGCCGTAACCAAACTGGTCGCGCAGGACGGGGGTCGCGGTCGCGACGTTGAGTGTAGAACCCACGCCCTGGGCGAGGTCGACTCGCCGCCGACGTACTCGACGACGCGCGGTGGACGCTGCATGCGCCGTGCGATTTTTCGGCCGCAGCAGCCGAAAAACGCTCAGGCGCGGCGCATCAGCGGCTGTTCCGGGTGTTCTTTGCGGCGACATGTTGGCTTTCGGAGCCGCAAAGAAACACCCGGATCGGCCGCAGTGCACCTTCCGCATGAGCGCTTCCGGATCTTCAGTCGGCGTACTCGAACCGCATCGACAGGTCGATCGCGCGGACGTGCTTCGTGAGCGAGCCGACCGAGACGAAATCGACGCCGGTTTCCCCGACCGCGCGGATCGTGTCGAGCGTGATGCCGCCCGACGCCTCGAGCTTGATCGGGCCGTTGCCGTGGGCGTGGTTGACTGCCACGGCCTCGCGCAGCTGCGCCAGCGTGAATTCGTCGAGCAGCGCCATGTCCGCGCCCGCGTCCAGCGCCTCACGCAGTTCGTCCAGCGTCTCGACCTCGACTTCGACCATGACATCCGCGTTCGCGACCCGTGCCGCTTCGACCGCCGCCGCGATCGATCCCGCCGCGATGATGTGGTTCTCCTTGACGAGGATGCCGTCGTAGAGGCCGAAGCGGTGGTTGACGCCACCGCCGCAACGCACGGCGTACTTCTGCGCGTTGCGCAGCCCGGGCAGGGTCTTGCGCGTGTCGAGCACCTTGCAGGGCAGCCCTGCGAGCACGTCGGCGTACTGTCGCGTCGTCGTGGCAGT
>JAJTCR010000344.1 GCA_021325695.1 Steroidobacteraceae bacterium
CGACCGATCGTGCTGTATGCACACGGTACGTCGACGGATCGCGCATACGACCTCACCGACATCGACGACGCACAGAACGCGGAGGGCCTGCTGCTCGCGGCGTTCTTCGCCTCGCAAGGGTTCCTCGTCGTCGCGCCCAACTACACGGGCTACGACACGTCCGCGCTCGATTACCATCCTTACCTCGTCGCCGATGCGCAGGCAGCCGACATGATCGACGCGCTCGCCGCAGCACGCAGCGCGCTGCCCGTATCGGGCGCCACCGCGACGACGGACGATGGCCGTCTCTACGTCACGGGGTACTCGCAGGGCGGGTATGTTGCGATGGCGACACAGCGTGCGCTCGAAGCCGAAGGTCAAACCGTCGCCGCCGCGGCGCCGATGTCGGGCCCCTACGCACTGAGCGCGTTCGTGGACGCAGTGTTCGCGGGCCGCGTGAACGGCGGCGCGACCGTGCTCGGCTCCTACCTGTTCACCTCGTACCAGCGCGTCTATGGCGACGTGTACTCGACGCCCGCGGAAATGTTCGAGCCGCAATACGCCGACGAGATCGAGACGCTGTTTCCCTCCGACGTGCCGCGAAGCCAGCTCTACGACGAAGGCAAGCTGCCGCCCGACGCGTTCTTCAGCCTCGAGCCGCCGGATCCTGTGTTTGCGGACGTCACGCCACCGTCGTCGCCGGAAGAATTCGTGCCGTTGTTCGAACGCGGGTTCGCAGCGAGCGACTTCCTGATCAGCAATGCCTACCGGCTGGCCTACCTGCAGGACATGAACGCGCACCCGGACGGCTTCTGGCCGGACACGACCGACGCCGCGCCGCCGGACGCGCCACAGCTGGCCTTGCGACAGGCGCTCGTCGAAAACGACCTGCGCAACTTCACGCCGCAGTCACCGACGCTGCTGTGTGGTGGTCAAGACGACCCGACCGTGTTCTGGCTCAACACGCAGGCTATGCAGGCGTACTGGGCGTCACAACCGGCCGGCGCGGCCGTGACCGTGCTGGACGTCGACGCGGTGTCGTCGGGAACCGACGATCCGTACGCCGACCTCAGGCAACGTTTCGCGGTGGCGAAGGACCTCGTCGCCGCGCAGGCGGTCGCGGGCGGAGCAACCGACGGCGGCTGGGAGGCCGTGCTCGAGAACTATCACGCTGGGCTCGTGGCGCCGTTCTGCCTCGAGGCCGCGCAGGAGTTTTTCGAGACCCACTGAGCGGCCGGCACCCATAGCGGCGCCGCACAACGCTGACCGGGACGCATGTCGCCACGCGTGCGTCATCGTCACATGGCGTCTGTCAACGCGAACGTTGGCGGGCGCCGGCGAACCGGTAGCGCACGCCCAGGCCGACGCCGTTCATGCCGCCCTCGTCCGCCATCAGCCCGTACGCAACCGAGCGGTGGTGCATGCGCAGGGTGAACGACCAAGGCGAGCCCACGCGACCCGCGGTCGCCTCGAGCAGCCAGTACATCAGCCACTGGGCGCTTTCGCCCTCGATCTCGACTTCGACCGGCGGCAACTCCGTCGCATAGGAAAGCCCAAGCCCGAACGCGGCCGACGTGGCGATCCTGTCGCTCCAGGGAAAACGATGCCAGCGCACCGTGAGGGGCACGGCGTTGAACTCCCAGTGATCCTGGTCGCCGAAGTAACGCGCGGCCTGCGCTTCGGCCTCGAGTGTCAGCGCACCGTCCCGATAGCGCGCGTACGGACGCGACAACGCGGCTGCGACCAGGAAGACGTCGACGTACTGCGCATCGAACGGGTTCAGCAGGATGTCTTCCCAGCCTGTCTCGCTGGACATGCGCGCGCCGTAGAGCATCGCCGTCCAGCCCGGGTCGTCGGCGTCAGTCTCGGCAGCAACTGGAGCCGAGAGCGCCAGCAGCGCCAGCGCGATTCGCACGTGACGGAACGGGCGGCGGAACGTCATGCGCGCGATTCTACGCAGGGCCGCGCACGCGACCGCTTGACCCGGATCAGGCAACGTTCGGCGTCTTCTTGCGCAACATGGGGCGTCGCAACAGTCGGTTGCGGACGTCCCACTCCGTCGCGTCGTCGAAGTGCTCGTGGAAGGTCGCCTCGCCACCGACGAGGGTAGCGACGGGCACGCCGTCGCGATACAGGACGCGATTGCGGGTGAGCGCGGGCACGCGGCCCCCCGGCGTCAGCAGGCCGACGACGTTCAAGGGATCCGCGGCGCTGATCGACACCCACGCGCCGTCCGGTTCACGGCGCCGGCGTTCGCGCAGTGCACCGATGGCCGCGGGCAACGCGTACTGCTCGCCCGAGAATCCTGCCACGAAACGGCCGCCACGAATCTCCCCACGCGCCTCGAGGCGCCGATACACCATCAACAATTCGCGCCACGGCGGCAACCACGCGGCCTCGCGCTGATACACCTTCCAGAAGACGACGCCCCAGCGTTGCAGCAGCACGCGCGCAACGTGCTCGACGGTGGGCTGCACGTTGCGACCGCGGGCGCCCGTCGCCTCGTCGGTGCGCGCACGCGGCCCGCGGTGCACGAGCGTCCAGCGTCCCGCGTCCTCCATGCCGAACAAGGCGACGTGACTTCGCGGTCGCCGCGCGCCGCCGGCCCGGCGACGTCGGTCGACTGGCAGCAACAGCACGCGCAGGCCCGCAAAACTGTCCGCGTTGACGAGTCCGAGCGCGACCAGTTCCGCCAGGGCGGTTTCGACCTGCGTGGCGAGCAGGCCCGTGCCTTCGACGATTTCGTCGAAGAACGCGGCGCCATGCTCGTGGATGAACTCGGCCACGGCGCGCGCCGTGGCGCTGCCGTTGCGGGGGTCGGCCGGTTGCACGAGCGAGAACCACAGGCGCGCGTCACGGCGCGGCAGCAACACGATCGGCGTCGCGCGAACCGGCGCCGCACCGCGCTCGGTGTTGACGGCGCGGGGTGCGAGCCGCGCCCACTGGTAACGGCCTGCCACGCAATGTTCGTCGAGCCATTCGGGCTCGTAGCCCGCGATACGAGTCGGCAGGACTTCGGTTTCCCAGGCGCCTGCCGGAACGTCGAAGCCGGCCAACTGATTCAACACCGCGGGCACGGCGTCCGGGCCCTGCCTGCGCGCGTCCCCGGTCACACCGTGCCAGTCGAACAGGAAGCGGACGAAGTCACGCGAAGGCACCGGCTCGATTTCGGCCCGCAGTCGCTTGACCGTGTAGCGATGGATGCGCGCGAGCAAGCGGCGCTCGCACCACTG
>JAJTCR010000345.1 GCA_021325695.1 Steroidobacteraceae bacterium
GCGTCGCGGCGCTGATCACGATCATCTCGGTCATGAACGGCTTCGAAGGCGAACTGCGCAGCCGTCTGGTCTCGCTCACGGCACACGCCACGGTGACGGGCCCGTCCGAGCGGATGGCCCAGTGGCCGCGGCTCGCCGCGCGCCTGCGGGCCGTTCCGGGCGTGCAGGGTGTGGCGCCGTTCGTCGACGTGCAGGCGATGATCGGTCGCGCCGGCTCGCTGGAGCCCGTGCTGCTGCACGGCGTGGACGCCGTGGCTGAGCGCGGCGTCTCGACGATCGAGCGGCACCTGCTGCAGGGCCGGTTGGCGGACTTGAGGGCCGGCTCGCGCGCCATGATCGTCGGGCGCGTGCTCGCCTGGCAGATCGGCGCCGAAGTCGGCGACCAGCTCACCGTGCTCGTGCCGGGCCGTGACATGATCGCGGCCGGCGGACGACCCGTGCTGCAGACGTTCACCGTCGTCGGTGTCTTCGAGGTGGGGTTGCAGGACACCGACGCGTCGCTCGCACTCGTCTCGCTTGCCGACGCCGCAGACCTCGCAGGCTCGACCGACGCGATCCCGGCCGGGTTGCGCGTGCGCTTCGACGACGTCATGAGCGTGCCGGGGCGCACCGGCGAGCTGCTGACCGCGGGCGGCGAAGGCCTGCAGGTGCGCGACTGGAGCCAGCAGCACTCGGCGTATTTCCGCGCGATCCGGATCGAGAAGACGATGATGAGCCTGATCCTGCTGCTCGTCGTCGCGGTCGCGGCGTTCAACATCGTCGCGGCGCTCGTGATGGTCGTCAACGAAAAGCGTTCGGACATCGCGATCCTGCGCACGCTCGGACTGCGGCCGCGCGGCATCGTCGGCGTGTTCCTGACCCAGGGCCTCGTGATCGGCACGATCGGGACCCTGCTCGGGCTCGCACTCGGGGTCATCGTCGCGCTCAACGTCGGCACGATCGTCCCCGTGCTCGAGCGCGTGCTCGGGTTCCACGTGATGGACCCGTCCGTCTATTACATCACCGCGATTCCGTCTGAAGTTCGCGCGTCGCAGGTCGCGACCATCACCGTCGTCGCGTTCGCACTCACGGTGCTGGCGACGGTCTACCCGGCCGTGCGCGGCGCCGCGACCGAGCCCGCCGAGGCGCTGCGGTACGAGTGATGGCGTTGCAGGCACCGTTCGAACTGCGGATCGGGCGGCGCTACCTGCGCTCGACCGGCAATCGCTTCCTGTCGTTCATCTCGGCGATCTCGATGGTCGGCGTCGCGATCGGCGTCGCCGTGCTGATCGTCGTCCTCTCCGTCATGAACGGCTTCGAGCACGAGTTGCGCGCCCGGATCCTGAGCCTGACGTCGCACGCAACGATCACGGCCTTCGGCGAAGGGCTCGCGGACTGGCCGTCGCTGCGCGCGGTGGCGCGTGCCAACCCGCGCGTCGCGGCCGTGACCCCGTTCGTCGAGGGCGAGGTCCTGCTGATCGCCGACCGGCCGGGCGGGACGTCGAGCGCCGCGACGTTGCGGGGCATCGACCCGAAGCTGGAAACGGAAGTGTCCTCGCTGCACGAACGCCTCACGACCGGCTCGATGCAAGCGCTCGAGCCCGGTGCGTTCGGCGTGATCCTGGGCGTGGAACTGGCCGATCTCCTCGGCGTCGAAGCGGGCGATGCCGTCGTGGTCGTGGTGGCCCGGGGACACGTGACGCCGGCCGGCGTCGTGCCGAGGTTGCGGCGGTTCACGGTGGCGGGCGTGTTCCGCTCCGGCATGTACGAGATCGACGCGACGCTTGCCGTGGTCCACATGGTCGATGCGTACGAGGCGCCGCTTGCCGTGCGTGAGGTCGCGAGTGCGCTCGGCGGCGGGCTCTACGTCGAGGACTGGACCCAGCGCAACGCGAATTTCTTCCGTTCCATCGAACTCACCAAACGCATGATGTTCTTCATCCTGCTGCTGGTCGTGGCGGTCGCGGCGTTCAACATCGTCTCCACGCTCGTGATGGCGGTGAAGGACAAGCAGCCCGACATCGCGATCCTGCGCACGATCGGCGCACGGCCCGCGAGCATCCTCGCGGTGTTCACGACGCAGGGAACCGTGATCGGGCTGCTCGGGACGCTCGCCGGCGTCGCGCTGGGAGTGCTGCTGTCGGTCAACCTCGAGGCCATCGTGCACGGGCTCGAACGCGTGTCGGGCGTGCAGTTCATGGATGCGAGCGTCTACCTCATGAGCGACCTGCCGGCACGTGTCGAGCCCCGCGACGTGGCGCTGATCGCCGGCACGGCGTTCGCATTGTGTTGCCTGTCCACGGTCTATCCCGCCTGGCGCGCGGCGACCACCGATCCCGCGAGGGCGCTGCGGCATGACTGACCAACCGATCCTGGCCTGCGACGGCGTGCGCAAGCATTTCGACGAGGCCGGGCAACGGCTCGAGGTGCTGCAGGGCGTCGAGTTGCGGGTGCTGCGCGGCGAGACGCTCGCGATCATCGGCGCCTCGGGCTCGGGCAAGACGACGCTGCTGCAGATCCTGGGCGGTCTCGACCTGCCGTCGGCCGGGAACGTGCGCCTGCTCGGCACCGACTTCGCACACCTGTCCGACGCGGCACGCGGCGACCTGCGCAACCGGGCGCTCGGGTTCGTGTACCAGTTCCATCACCTGCTGCCCGAGTTCACTGCGCTCGAGAACGTCGCGATGCCGCTGCTCGTGCGCCGCACGCCGGTTGCCGAGGCGCGACGCGAGGCACAGCGGTTGCTCGAACGCGTCGGCCTGGGACAACGGCTCGCGCATCGCCCGGCGCAACTCTCGGGCGGCGAGCGACAGCGCGCGGCCGTGGCGCGTGCACTCGTGGCTCATCCACAGATCGTGCTCGCCGACGAGCCGACCGGAAACCTCGACGGGCGCAACGCCGCGGGCGTGCTCGAACTGATGCTGGAGCTCAACCGCGAACTCGGCACCAGCCTCGTGCTGGTCACGCACTCGGACACGATCGCCGCGCGCATGCAGCGCGTGCTGACGTTGCAGGACGGGCGGCTGGTCGCCAGTGTCTAGTGCCTGGTGTCCAGCCGTGAGTCGGAAGCCGACTTTGTCGGCGCGCGCAGCGTAGCTGCCTACGCAGAACACTGGACACTAGACACTAGGCATTCGCGAAATTGCGCGGATTGCGCGCAATGGCGGCTGGCTCGCGGTGCCGACGAGCCGTCAGCCTCCAGCTTTGCGTGCGGGTCCCGAACGATGTGGCGCGTCGCCGTCGGAGCGCTGGTCGGCTGCTGCCTGGTGCTGTGCCTGCCGCGATGGCCCGGCTGGCCCGTCCTGGTGCTCGGCAGCATTGCGCTCGCCAGCGCCGGCGGGGTCCTCCGCGCGTGGTGGCCGGTGGCGTTTGCAGTGGGCGTCGGCTGGTGCGGCTGGCATTTGCACGCGGCACTCGAGGATCGTCTCGATCCCGCGCTGGAGGGACGGTCGCTGCGCCTGCGAGGCACCGTGGTCAGCGTGCCGCAGGGTACGCTGGAGGCGCTGCGCTTTCGGTTCGCGCCCGATGCGGAGCCCGACGCGGCGGCGCACGTTCCCAGCACCGTCGAATTGACCTGGTACGACGCGCCGGGTCGCGTGCTCGCCGCTGAACGACTGGACGTCGAGGTCAAGTTGCGGCGACCCCGCGGGTTCGTCAATCCCGGCGGTTCGGACAACGAGGCCCGCATGCTGCGTGAGCGCGTCGGCGCGACCGGCTACGTGCGCTTCGGCACGCGCCTCGGCACGAGCGGCGCCGCCCCGTGGCGGCACCCCGTGCTGATCGCACGGGGGCGCGTCGACGCGACCATTCGCGAAATGCTCGGGGCGCGCCCCTCGGCCGGCATCGTCGCGGGGCTGTCGGTCGGGTTGCAGGACGCGCTCAGCCGCGAGCAGTGGCTCACGCTCGCGCGCAGTGGCACCACGCACCTGATGGCGATCTCGGGGCTGCACATCGCGATGGTCGCCGCGGTGGCGGCCTGGTTCGGCGCGCGTCTGCAGCGCATGCGTCAACGAAGAGGCGCGCTCGGGGCGCAGCGCGATGCGGCCGTCGTGGCCGGCACGCTCGCCGCGCTGGCCTACAGCCTGCTCGCGGGCTGGTCGGTCCCGACCCAGCGCACGATGGTCATGATCGCGCTCGGTGCGCTCGCGCTCCTGCTCAGGCGGCGGGTTGGCATCGCCGACGGGCTCGGCGCCTGCGTACTTGCCGTACTCCTTGCCGATCCGCTCGCGCCGCTCGCCCCGGGATTCTGGCTGTCGTTCGGCGCCGTTGCGGCAATCCTCTTCGCCGCGACCGGTCACGTGCGCCGTCCCTCGATCCTGCGGGGTTACGTCCGCGTCCAGGCGGTCGTGACGGTCGGGCTCGCGCCGATGCTGGTCGGCAGCTTCGGCGCCGTCTCGGTCGTCTCTGCGATCGTGAACCTGTACGCCATTCCGCTCTACACGCTGCTGATCGTGCCGGCCGTGCTCGTGTCCTGCGCGGTTGCCGTCGTCTGGCCGGAACCCGGCGCGACGCTGTTGCGCGCCACGGGCATGCTGATCGAAGCAACGTGGCCCCTGCTCGAAACGCCGGCGCGCTGGCCACTCGCGACGTGGTCCATCGCCGGCCTCGACGCCGCGGGTTGGACGGCGCTGGCGCTGGGCGCCGTGGCGTCGCTCGCGCCGCTGCCCATGGCCGGGCGCGTTGCCGGCGTGGGCCTGGTGCTGGCCGCGTGCCTGTGGCGGCCTGCTGCCCTGCCGGCCGGCGAGGCGACGCTCACGGTCCTCGACGTCGGCCAGGGCCTCGCGGTCGTCGTCGAGACGCGCAAGCACGTGCTCGTCTACGACGCCGGCCCGTCGTTCCGCAGCGGCAGCGACACGGGTCAGCTCGTGGTGCTGCCGTACCTGCGACACCGCGGCGTGCGCGCGGTCGACCTGGTCGCGATCAGCCACGACGACGACGATCATGCCGGCGGCGCGGCGAG
>JAJTCR010000346.1 GCA_021325695.1 Steroidobacteraceae bacterium
TTTCTCCGCCCGGTGCTCGTGCAAAAAAAACCCCGGCGACGCCGAGAAGCCGATCGCCGAGGTGTTCTACGAGACGGCCACGGCCTATCCGTGCCGATGAAATCAGCGGCCGGTGCTGCGCGTACCCCTCACCGCTGGCTGACGCGCCGATCCTCCGCGAGGCGCCAGACGCCTGCGCCGTCCGGGCAGGCCATGGTGCGGCCCTCGCTCAATCCGAACGCGCCGTGTGCGATCAGGCGGAAACGTCGACAGCCGTCCTCGCGCGGCCGATCCTCGAGCGGCGTCAGCTGGTAGGTGACGCGCGTGTTCGGATTGGTCCACTTCACGCTCTGGTTCGCGGCCACCAGTTCGAGCGAATGCCCGACACAGGAGCGGTCGGTCTTGTCCATGCGGCGACCGACTTCCGAGCCGATGGCCGCGCCGATCACCGTGCCGACCACGATCGCGACCGTGCGATTCTCGCTGTTCTTGGCGACCTCGGCGCCGATGGCGCCGCCCGCGACACCACCGACCACACCACCAACCACCTGCCCGACACGGCCCCGATCGCAGGAGCCTGACTGCACGCCGTAGTCCGAATCCCAGTCCTTGCCCGAATAGCCCTTGTAGCCGGCATAGTTCGGGTCGTGTTTCTTGCGCCATCCGTGTGCGGGCGCCCAATCTGGCGGCGCGGCCATGACCGCGCAGGGTATCGCCACGACCAGGGCGAGCCCGGCCTTGCGCACGGATGCTCGGGAAAAGACCTTCATCGAAGCCTCCTCGGCTCGGGGCCGATCGAGTCCCGTTTGGACACGCGGAGGACGCTAACGCGCCCCCGGCCGAAGCACATGGCTCATGGCCGGATGGGTGACCGGGATCACGTCCCGGAACGATGGTTATGTCAAAAGCGGGCGGGCCGTCGCGAGCGGAGCACCATCGGCCGATTCCGCCTTCCCGGGTCTCCCCGTCACGGGCCAGGCTCCGGTCCCACGGCAACAATGGAGAAAGGGGGTTTCCGGATGAGCGTCGAAGCGCGGCTGTGGCTGCTGGTCTTCCTGACCCTGTTGTGCGGCTGAGGGTTGGTCGCGTTCCGCCGCCCGCGGATTCCCGGCACGTGGCGCGCGGACCGGCCGGACACGGGCCCGGCCGACCGTCGTGCGAACCCTCAGCAGCCGGCGCCGCTCTGGAACACCGGGTTGAAGCTGATCAGCGTCAGGTCCAGGCGCGTGGCGACCCAGCGACCACGACGCTTTTCGGCCTGCAGTGAATACGTGCCGTTGGCCACTGCGACGCAGCGCGAAGGACCGCCGATCGCATCCCCCGGGATCACGTGCGATGCATTGAGGTAGGCCGTCAACAGCGCGCGATTGCCATGCAGCTGCACGTCCACGTTGCCGATCAGGTGCTGCGTGAACATGTAGCCATTGCCACGGAACACGGCGTTGACGAAGTCGGCCCACGCGGCCGGGCCGACGAACGGGACCGGCGCCGTGTCGGGGAAAGCCTCGGGGTTGGGGAAGGTCTGCGAGTCGAACGGCTGCTGGGGAAACCACGCCCGGAACTGTGCGTCGGGCGCGAAGCATGTCCGATACACGGCAAGTCCCGCGGCGAGCGGGTCGTCATTGGTGGTCGCGTCCCCGATCTCGTCGGTGCCCCGCGCATAGCACAGGATGAGCTCGGCGACCTCCTCGCGGTCGGCACGGTGCTCGACGGTGGGCGGCCCGGCAATGCCGGCCAGTGGCGAAAAGCCGAGCAGCGCGAAAGCGAGACGCGCGAACGTCTGCTGCCTGAACGATGTCGAGGACGACGACGTCATGACGTGACCCTCCCTGGGTGATGGCGGACGAACCAAGCGGAACGCGTGCTGCCGATCGCCCTACTTCGTGGGCCGGCGACTGCGCGACGTGCGGGAACCGCGCGGGGGCGCGGGTACGCGGGGCAAGCCCGTGTGTTGCGTGCGGAACGGCTTGCGCATGCCTTCGTGCCGGTGCCCGGTGCCGATCGGCTGGTAGGTCGGCACGAGCTGCTGCCGGCCGTTGCCAATCAGGTCCGACCGGCCCATCTGCCGCAGTGCCTCGCGCAGCAGCGGCCAGTTGTCCGGATCGTGGTAGCGCAGGAATGCCTTGTGCAGTCGACGCTGGCGCGTGCCCTTCGGAATCACGACCTCCTCGGATCCGCGCGTGACCTTGTGCAGGGGGTTCTTGCCCGAGTGGTACATCGCGGTCGCCGTCGCCATCGGCGACGGCAGGAATGCCTGCACCTGGTCCGCACGAAAGCCGTTCCGCTTGAGCCAGAGCGCGAGCTCGAGCATGTCCTCGTCGCGCGTGCCGGGGTGCGCCGCGATGAAGTACGGGATCAGGTATTGCTCCTTGCCGGCCTCCTTCGAAAACTTGTCGAAGAGTGCCTTGAAGCGGTCGTAGGTGCCGACGCCTGGCTTCATCATCTTCGAGAGCGGCCCGTCCGAGATCGCCTCGGGTGCGATCTTGAGGTAGCCGCCCACGTGGTGCTGCGCGAGTTCCTTGACGTACTCCGGCGATTCGGTCGCGAGGTCGTACCGCACGCCGGATGCGATCAGGACCTTCTTGATGCCGGGCAGGGCGCGCGCGCGACGGTAGAGCCTGACCAGCGGTGCGTGGTCGGTGTCGAGGTTCGGGCAGATGCCTGGATACACGCACGACGGCTTGCGGCACGCGGTTTCGATTTCGCGCGACTTGCACGCGAGCCGGTACATGTTCGCGGTGGGGCCGCCGAGGTCGGAGATCACGCCGGTGAACCCCCGGACGGAGTCGCGGATGTTCTCGATCTCCCGGATGATCGAGTCTTCGCTTCGGCTCTGGATGATCCGGCCTTCGTGCTCGGTGATCGAGCAGAACGTGCATCCGCCGAAGCAGCCGCGCTGGATCGCGATCGAGAAGCGGATCATCTCGTACGCGGGAATCTTCGCGTCGCCGTACGACGGGTGCGGCACGCGCTGGTACGGCAGTTCGTAGACCGCGTCCATCTCCCTGGTCGTGAGCGGGATCGGCGGCGGATTGAGCCAGACGTCCGTGTCGCCGTGTCGCTGCACGAGCGCGCGCGCGTTGCCGGGATTCGCTTCCTGGTGAAGGATGCGCGAGGCGTGCGCGTACAGGATCGGGTCGGCCGCGACCTGCTCGTACGACGGCATCCGGATCACGCTGCGCTCGCGGTCGACCGTCCGCGGTAGACGGCGGTGGAAGC
>JAJTCR010000347.1 GCA_021325695.1 Steroidobacteraceae bacterium
ACCCTCGTGCGGTTACCCCCGGCGACACCACGTGTCGCCGGTGCTGCCCGGCGCGGTCGCTCGTGCTGCGCTGCCGCTTGCACGTCGGATTCGGACACCGGCATCGCTGCAACGTCGGGCTCCGGCACGATGTCGCGGGATGGGGCCGCCGGCGCCGCGAGCAGTGCATGGCGAGCGAGCGATTCTTCGCGCGCCCCCTCGAGCACGGCCGCCGCCTGCGGCTGCACGACGGGGATGGTCAAGACGGCGAAGGCGGCGGACCCCCGCACGGCCCGGGCGACGTCGTCGCTGGCCTCGGCCGGCGCGAAAATCACGACGACGCGGGTACCCTCCGCCGACTGCAGGTCCTCGACGACCCGCGCGAGGTCTTCGTATCCACGCGCGTCGAGCAGCAGCACGCACGGATGCAGGGGCGACACGATCCCCCGCGCCTCGGCGGGGGTTTCGGCGTGTCGAATGATCGATTCGCCATCGAGCGCTTGCCCGATCTGCTCGAGCAGGGCGTCGTCGCCGGTGATCGCGACGACTTCGACGCGGGGCGGACGTGCGAGCTTCGCGTGTCCGCGGACGTTCGCGTCTATCGAATGCTCGTGAGCGGGCGCGGGAATCGCGGCCAAGGGCGCCTCCTGGGTCGACCGGACTTAATGACGTGCGTCGCTGCTGCTGGGATCGGCTCGGGGCGAATCTCTCAGAATGGCGCGTCGCAAACGCGAAACAGCGTCACAGAATGGGTGCGGTTCGCCGCGCGCCGTCGATGAACCCGCCACGTTATGAAAAGGCATAGGACGGCCCAGGCGTCGGCGCGGACCGGGCTCCGCTGCGGTCGGGAAATTGCATTTGACCGGGACCCGGCCGATATTATGTTCAACGCCGGACGCGTCGCGGACGCCGGCGGACGATCAGTCACGACCACGGAGCAAACAGCCATGAAACTGATGTCTTTCGTTTCGGCAACGATCGCTGCTTCCATCTCCCTCGTCGGAGCGGTACATGCGGAATCCACCGCGGTGGGCTCTTGCAGCGACGTGCGCTGGAAACCCGACATCCTTGCGAAGTATCCCGACATCACCAAGTCGTGTGTCGGCGTGGTCGAGCGCGACGGCAAGCGGTACGTCAAGCTCTCCGGGAAGGTCACCGAAAAAACCAGCGATTCGGTGAAGGTGCTGCTCGACCACACCAAGACGCACATGCTCTGGGAGCCCATGACCGGCGACATGGTGTCGATCGAAGGCAAGGACGTCCCGGCGATGAGCGTGATGAAGGACCAGAAGCTCCGGTTCTACTTGCCGGAAAGCCAGGTCGCGACCAAGTGAGGTCGGTCGGTCGCCGCTGACGGTTGCTGTCCGGTCACTTCGTCGACCGGCAGCGACCTGCCACCTGCGCCCCTGCAACTGAAACGTGTGCTCAATCGCCGCCCTGCGTCCGACGGCGGCGCAGCGGCGCGCGAGTTCCCTACTGCGCGACGAATCGGGCGGTATACGTGGTGTTCGTGCCGGGCGTCCGGATCGTGTGGATCCTCGCGCCGCCGTCGGACCACGACTGGAACACCCAGGTCGTGCCGCCGCTGACCTGGGGTGATACGGCCTCGAGCTTGCGCTGGATGCCCACGACGCCCACGAAGCTGTAGGGCGAGGTGACCGCCCGGCCGTCGAGCTTCAACTGCAGGCCAGTCGGATTCGTCGCGAGCGTGATCGTGCGTTTGCGCGGCAGGATGTCGCGGCTCACGGAGCGCGTAAGCCCCGCCGAATCCCGCACCTGCAGGTGAATGCGGTAGAAGACGTTCGCCGACGTCTCCCCCGTCACGGGAATCCTGAACGTCCCGCTCTTCGAGCCGGTCGTGGCCGGCATGGCGGGATGGGTATGGCCGTCGTGGTGCAGGTTGATTTTCCAGGTGAACGCACTGGCGGGCAGGCTGCCGTCCTCGACGTCACTGCCGGTGCCCGCGTACTCGATCACGTTGCCGCCGGCGTAGGTCGTGCCCGCCAAGGGTTTCGTGATGGTCGCCGAGGGCACGGCATCCTGGATGACCGTCAACAGGGCGCCGTCGCTCGTCGCTCGACCGAATGCGTTCGAAACGACGACGTCGAACCGCGCTCCGTTGTCGGTGAGTTGCACGTTCTTCCGGGTGTAGCTCGCACTCGTCGCACCGGCGATCGCGGTGCCGTTGCGACGCCACTGGAACGCCAGCGGCGTACTGCCGCTCGCGCCGACCATGAACGTGACGGACTGGCCTACCCCGACGGTGTGACTCTTCGGCTGCACCGTGATGACCGGGGGCTGTGAGATGTCGTAGCCGATCCGCCCGACAAGCCTGGACCCTCGCGCGAGGTAATAGAGCGCACCGTCCGGTCCGACGTCGAGGTCGATGGGTCCACCCAGGCCCGTCGCGAATCCACTGACGGCGCCGGTCTCGGGGTTCAGTCGCCGGATCCAGCCCGCGCAGTAATCGGCGAAAAAATACTTGCCGTAATGCCCGGACGGGAACGCGAGCACGTCCGGCTCGTAGAACGCACCGCCGGTGATCGCGCATGCGCCGTTGTGCGCGTAGTAATGAACCGGGTTCGTGTAGTCGGGGTTCGACGAGGGGCCTTCCACGGCGGGCCAGCCGTAGTTGGCCCCCGGCTTGCCCTGGTTGATCTCCTCGTACGTCTGCAAGCCCACGTCGTTGATGTACAGCCGGCCGGTGCTGCGCTGGAACGCGGTCGTGAACGGATTGCGCAGGCCCAGCGCCCAGATGGACTCGTCCACGCCGGTCGTACGATCGACGAACGGGTTGCCCGCCGGGATCGAGCCGTCGCGATTGATCCGCAGGATCTTGCCGAACGGGTTGCCGAGGGTCTGTGCGTTGTCCGGATCGCCGTTGTCGCCGGTGGCGACGTACAGCTTGCCGTCATTGCCGAAGTGAAGCGCACCACCGTTGTGGTGCTTGGCGGTCGACAAGGCGTCGAGGTTCAGCAACACGACCTCGCTGCCGGGCACGGCGACGTTCCCGTTGGCCGTGAAGCGACTCACGCGGTTGTGGATGGTCGGCGTGGTGGCCGTGTAATAGACGTAGACGAAATTGTTCGTCGCGAAATTGGGATCGAACGCCACGCCGAGCAACCCTCGTTCGCCCAACGGATCGACCGGCAGCGTCAGGAACGGCGTCGCGAGCAGCGAGCCGTTCTGCACGATGCGAAGCTTGCCGCTCTGCTGGCTGGCACACGAACAGGCGTCCGTCCGGCGCGAACTGCATCGCGGTGGCATCGGGCGGCAACAGCACGTAGGTGCTGTCGACGAAGCCGCTCGGCACGACGGCGGCCCGCACGCCCGGCGCGAGCAAGGGTAGCAACGCCAGCAGCGCGATTGCCGCGCGGGCTCGCCAACGTTCGATTCGTAGCATGGGTGTCGCCCCGCACCTGTCTGCAGTGCGCCATGGAAAACCGCCGCACGCGGACCCGCTAGCGGTGTGCGCCGACGCAGGGCACTCAGGTTGTCGCGTCCGGCGTGGTGGGCTTCGCAGGCTGCGCGGCGCGGTG
>JAJTCR010000348.1 GCA_021325695.1 Steroidobacteraceae bacterium
AGAAGGCGCTCAAGCACCTCGGCGACAAGGTGGATGCGGAGGACAGCGCGAAGGTCGAATCCGCCGCTTCGGATCTAAAAGGCGGGTTGAAGGGCGACGACAAGGACATCATCGAGAAGAAGGCTGCGGCGCTCGCCGAAGCCTCGGCGAAGGTCGCGCAGCAGGCGTATGCGAGCCAGGCCGGCGCGGACGCCGGCGCGGCCGGTGGGCCCGCAGGCGGCGCCGGTGGCGCGTCGGGCGACGGCGGTCGAGAGGAAGTGCTCGACGCCGAGTTCGAAGAGGTCGACAAGGACAAGGGCCGCAAGGGCTGATCGCATCGACCCACGCGCGGGCACGCGAGTGGCTATGATGCAGGCGCGTTGATCGACGACGGACTCGCCGCGGGCGTCACACCCCGCGGCGTTTCTGCGTTCGACGGGGCCGAACGCTGGCGGCAGCACTCAGACGTATCGAAGCGACAGGCATGGCGAAGCGCGATTATTACCAGGTCCTCGAGGTCAATCGGTCCGCGACGGAAGCCGAGATCAAGAAGGCGTATCGCCGCCTCGCGATGAAGCTGCACCCGGACCGCAACCCGGAGGACGGGGAGGCCGGCGAGAAGTTCAAGGAGGCCAAGGAGGCCTACGAAGTGCTGTCCGACGCGCACAAGCGCGCCGCGTACGACCAGTTCGGCCACGCCGGCGTCGACGCCGCCTCGCGCGGTGGCCCGGGCGGCGGCGGCTTCGATCCGCGCGACGCCTTCGGCGACATCTTCGGCGACGTGTTCGGCGACATCTTCGGCGCGGGTCGCCGCGGCCGATCGCAGGTCTTCCGGGGCGCCGATCTGCGCTACGAACTCGAGCTCGACCTCGAGCAAGCGGTGTTCGGCGACACCGCCAACCTCGATTTCGCGACGCTGGTCGAGTGCGAGGAGTGCAAGGGCACGGGTTCCGCGAAGAACTCCCAGCCCACCACTTGCCAGACCTGTCACGGGCAAGGGCAGGTGCGCATGCAGCAGGGCTTTTTCACGGTCCAGCAGACCTGCCCGCGCTGCCAGGGCCGCGGCCAGGTGATCGCCGACCCCTGTGCCAAGTGCCGGGGGCAAGGGCGCGTGCGCAAGCAGAAGACGCTCGCGGTCAAGGTGCCGCCGGGCGTCGACACCGGTGACCGCATTCGCCTGAGCGGCGAGGGCGAGGCCGGCCGCAACGGCGGCCCGCACGGCGACCTCTACGTCGAGGTGCGCGTCAAGGATCACCCGATCTTCGAGCGCGACGGTGCGCACCTTTCGTGCGAAGTACCGATCAGCTTCCGCACCGCCGCGTTAGGCGGCACGATCGAGGTGCCGACCCTCGATGGCGACGTCACGATCAAGGTGCCGGCCGAGACGCAATCGGGCCGCGTGTTCCGGTTGCGGGAGAAAGGCATCAAGCCCGTGCGCGGCGGCGGTCCCGGCGACCTGTTCTGCCGCGTGGTCGTGGAGACACCCGTGCACCTCACGCGCGAGCAGAAAGAGCTGCTCGGCAAGTTCGACGAGGCCTTGCGCTCCGACCACAAGCACCACCATCCGCGCGAGGACTCCTGGCTCGACGGCGTGAAGCGATTCTTCACGAGCCTCGGTGAATGAGTGACAAGGCGCTGAACGTCGCGATACTCGGCGCAACCGGACGCATGGGCCGGGCGATCGTGCCCTTGATCGTCGCCGACGCGGGCGGCCTGCGGCTGAGCGGCGCGCTGGCCGCGCCCGAGGATCCGGCCGTGGGCCAGGATGCGGGAAGCCATGCGGGCACCGGGTCGCTGGCCATCGCCATCACCGACCAGGTCGGGCGCGCGATCGAGGGCGCGCAGGTCGCCGTCGACTTCACGCGGGCGGACGTGTCGATGCGGAATGCCCTGGCGTGTCGCGAGGCGGGCTGTGCACTGGTGATCGGCACCACGGGGCACGACGAGGCCCAGCGCGCGGAGCTCACCGAGCTGGCTCGCGGGATCCCCGTCGTGCTCGCGCCCAACATGAGCCTGGGCGTGAACCTGCTGTTCCGGCTCGCCGAGCTCGCTGCGCGCGCGCTTCCCGGGGACCAGTACGACGCCGAGATCTGCGAGGCGCATCATCGCAACAAGGTGGACGCCCCCAGTGGGACGGCGCTCGGGCTCGGACGGGCGGTCGCGAGCGGTCGGGGCGTGGACCTCGAGGAGGTCGCGGACTTCGCGCGGCACGGCAACACCGGCATCCGCGAGCACGGCCGGATCGGCTTCAGCGTGGTGCGCGGCGGCGACATCGTGGGCGACCACCGGCTGATCTTCGCCGGTGCCGGCGAGCAGGTCGAACTGGCCCACCACGCGCAGGACCGCACGGGTTTCGCCCGCGGCGCGCTCGTCGCCGTACGGTGGGTGGCCGGTCGTCCGCCGGGCCTCTACAGCATGCTGGACGTGCTGGGTATCTGAGCTTTCGACCTTCTCCGTGTCCTGCCACGCGGGCGCGGAGCCGAATCCGCCACGACTCCCGCGTCGACGAGAGTGGCGATCTCGTGGCGGAACGGAAACCGCTCGCGTACAATTTTGCACTTAGCCCGTGAGACAAAAATCCACCGGAGTGAGCCAGGCTCAACTTCGGCGGTCGTCGCACGCGCGAAATTACTGGTCGCTGCGCCGGAGGTACCCCGTGACGACACCCGCTGTCTTGGCCCTGGAGGACGGCACCGTGTTCAAGGGCGTTTCGATCGGCGCCCTCGGCACGACCACCGGCGAAGTCGTCTTCAACACCGCAATGACGGGCTACCAGGAGATCCTGACCGACCCCTCGTACGCCCGGCAGATCGTCACGCTGACCTATCCTCACGTCGGGAACACCGGGACCAATCCCGAGGACCTCGAATCGAGCCTCGTGCACGCCGCGGGCCTCGTGATCCGCGACCTGCCGCTGGTCCACTCCAGCTGGCGCGCGACCGAGCCGCTGCCCGAGTTCCTCAAGCGCCGCAACACGGTCGCGATCGCCGAGATCGACACGCGCCGGCTCACGCGGATCCTGCGCGAGAAGGGTGCGCAGGCCGGCTGCATCGCGGCCGGCGACGCGGCGCAGCGTCCGGACCTCGCCGTCGAAGCGGCCCGTCGCTTCCCGGGTCTCAAGGGCATGGACCTGGCGAAGGTCGTCTGCACCGAGGCGCCGTACCAATGGAACGAGGGCACGAACTGGGCGCTCGAGCAGGGACCGAAGCGACGC
>JAJTCR010000349.1 GCA_021325695.1 Steroidobacteraceae bacterium
GTGCCGCCGCCGATGTCGATCAGGCAGACGCCGAGTTCCTTCTCGTCCTCGGCGAGCACGGCGTAACTCGAGGCGAGTTGCTCGAGCACGATGTCCTCGACGTCGAGCCCGCAGCGCTGCACGCACTTGACGATGTTCTGCGCGGCACTCTCGGCGCCCGTGACGATGTGCACCTTCGCCTCGAGCCGGACCCCGGACATGCCGACCGGCTCGCGGATGCCGTCCTGCGCGTCGATGATGAATTCCTGCGGCAGGATGTGCAGGATCTTCTGGTCGGCCGGGATCGCCACGGCGCGCGCCGCATCGATCACGCGCTCGACGTCGCCGGGCATCACTTCCTTGTCGCGGATCGCGACGATGCCGTGCGAGTTGAGGCTGCGGACGTGGCTGCCCGCGATGCCCGCGAACACCGAATGGATCTGGCAGCCGGCCATGAGCTCGGCTTCCTCGACCGCGCGCTGGATCGACTGCACCGTCGAGTCGATGTTGACGACCACGCCGCGCTTGAGGCCGCGCGACGGGTGCGACCCCACGCCGACGACCTCGATCACGCCCTCGTGGGCGAGTTCGCCGACGATCGCCACGACCTTCGACGTGCCGATGTCGAGCCCGACGATCAGGTTCCGGTCCGGTTTCCTAGGCATCGGGGGTCGCATCCTCGTTCGGCGCGACGGCCAGAGCGCTGCGGGCATTCCAGCCCACGCTGAACCCGTTGGTGTAGCGCATGTCGACGTAGCTGATATCGTTGACGCGCTTCGCCACCATCGGGCTCGCGAGTCGGATGAAGCGCTCGAGGCGCTCGTGCACTTCCTGCCGGCCGAGCCTGACCTGCAGGCCGTCGCCGAGACGCAATTCCCAGGCGCCGCGCTCGTCGAGGCGGACACCCGTCAGGCGCAGGCCGGCCTCGAGCAGCCGCCCCTGGGCGTCGATGTAGAGTTGCGCGACGTCGGCTTCGCTGCCGTCCGGTCCCTCGAGCAACGGCAGTTCCGGCGGCACGAATCGCGCCTTGCGGATGAAGAGTTCGCCGCGCGCGTTGAGCAGGCCCGTGTCGTTCCAGCGGGCGGCGGCGACCTGTTCGCTGACGACGACCCGGATCGCGTCCGGCCACACGCGGGTCACCACCGCGTTGTCGACCCAGGCGATCGCCTCGACGCGCTCGCGGATGCGTGCGAGGTCCACCGAGGCTAGGCCGCCACGTGCCGCCTGGGCGACCGCGTTCTCGATTTCCGGCGGCGCCACGCGTTGGAACTGGCCTTCGAGCAGCACGCGTCGCACGGGACGATCGATCGCGAAGATCAAAAGCAACCCGACGACGATGCACGTCGCGGCGACCGCGGCCGAGGTGCCGATGGCGTGCCAGTCGACCCGCTCGTACCAGTGCGGCTCCGTGCGCGTCGCCTGGCGGCGCGGCTTCTTGCCGAGGAAGGGCAGTGGGATCACCGCGCTCCCTCCGTCGCGCCGCGCGCGTGGAAGCTGGTCTCGAGCACGCGCCAACAGAGTTCCTCGAAGTCGATGCCGCGCTGGCGCGCAGCCTTGGGCACGAGCGAGTGGCTCGTCATGCCGGGCGCCGTGTTGACTTCGAGCAGCCAGGGCTTGCCGCCGCGGTCGCGCATGAAGTCGACCCGGCCCCAGCCGCTGCAGCCGGCGGCGAAGAACGCGGCGAGCGCGAGCGTCTGCAGTTCCTGCTCGGCAGCGCCGGCGAGCCCGGGACAGAGGTATTGCGTGTCCTCCGCGACGTATTTCGCGTGGTAGTCGTAGTACTCGCCCGCCGGCACGATCCGGATCGACGGCAACGCTTCCGACCCGAGCACGGCGACCGTGAACTCGTCGCCCTGCACCAGTTGCTCGACCAGCAGCGGGCCTTCGTAGCGCGCGGCAAGTTCGACCGCGGCCGCGAGGTCCGCGTCCCTGAAGCAGCGAGTGATGCCGACGCTCGAGCCTTCGCAAGCCGGCTTCACGATGACCGGGAGCCCGAGCTTGTGCGCGGCGGCGATCACGTCCTCGCCGCGCTGCAGGCTCACGTACCCGGGCGTGGGCAACCCGACCGAGAGCCAGACCTGCTTGGTGCGGATCTTGTCCATCGACAGCGCCGAGCCCAGCACGCCCGAGCCCGTGTACGGGACGCCGAGCGCTTCGAGCAGGCCCTGCAGCACGCCGTCCTCGCCGCCGCCACGGTTGCCATGCAGGATGTTGAACACGCGGTCGAACCTGCGGCCGCCGCTCGCCGTGAGCGCCTGCACCAGTGCCGGGATGCCGTCGACCGCGTGGGCGTCGACGCCGCGACCCTGCAGCGCCTCGAGCACGTTGCGACCGGAATCGAGCGAGACCTCGCGTTCGGACGAGGTGCCGCCGAGCAGCACCGCGACGCGGCCGAAGTCCCTGGGGTTCGTCGTCAAGGGCCGGGACGTCATGACCGTGGGCCTCGCGCCGCGACGGCGGCGGGCAGTGATCGCGGCAGCTCGTGGGACGCGCCGCCGATCTGGCCGGCGCCCATCGTCAGCACGACGTCGCCGTCGCGCACGAGGCCGGCAAGCGCGTCGGGCATCTCGTCGAGCGACTTGAGCAGCACCGGCTCGACCTTGCCGCGCGTGCGGATCGCGCGGCAGAGCGCCTTGCCGTCGGCTCCCGGGATCGGCGCCTCGCCGGCCGGGTACACCTCGGCGACCACCAGCGCGTCGGCGTCGGCCAGCACCTGCGCGAACTCGTCGAGCAGGTCGCGCGTGCGCGTGAACCGGTGCGGCTGGAACACGAGCACGATGCGGCGGCCCGGCCAGCCCTGGCGCGTGGCGTCGACGGTCGCCGCGATCTCGGTCGGGTGGTGCCCGTAATCGTCGACGAGCGTGACGTGCCCCGCGCCGATGTCGACGTCGCCCAGCCACTGCAGGCGCCGCTCGATACCCTGGAAGTTCGCGAGCGCGCGCTGGATCGCGGCATCGTCGATCTCGAGTTCGGTGGCGACCGTGATCGCGGCGAGCGCGTTCAACACGTTGTGCCGACCGGGCAGGTTGAGCGTGACCCGGAGCGGCGAGGCGCCGTGAGGCCGCAGCACCGTGAACTGCGAGTGGCCCGGCAGGCGCTCGACCTCGACGGCGCGCACGTCGGCGGCGTCGTCGAAGCCGTAGGTCACGTACGGACGCGAGATCCGCGGCAGCAGGCCGCGTGCGTTGGCGTCGTCGTTGCAGATCGCAGGTGCGTGAACGAGGCGTCGCTCTCGTCGGCTTCGGCGACGAGATACTCGCCCGCGCCGAGCCGGGCGTTGCTCGCGGCGCTCTTCAAGCGCCCACCGATCACGAACGTCGGGTCCGCGCCGCCCTCGGCGAGCACGCTCGCCACGAGGCTCGTGGTCGTGGTCTTGCCGTGCGTGCCCGCAACTGCGATCGAATAGCGGAAGCGCATCAGTTCGCCGAGCATCTCGGCGCGCTGGACCACGGGAAGGCGCTGCTCGAGCGCGTAGGCGACCTCGGGGTTCTCGGCGTTGATCGCGCTCGAGACCACGACGACGTCGGCGCCGTGCACGTTGCCGGCCGCGTGGCCGATCGCGATTCGTGCACCCAGCGATTCGAGGCGCCGCGTCACCTCGCCGTGCCGGAGGTCCGAGCCCTGCACGTCGTAGCCGAGGTTCAGCAGCACTTCGGCGATGCCCGACATGCCGCTGCCGCCGATGCCGACGAAGTGGATCCGGTGAATGCGGCGCATGCGGTCCTTCATGCCGCCTCCCCCGCCGCCTGCAGGCAGGCCTCGGCGAGCCGCACGTCGGCATCGACGATCGCGCTGCGACGCGCGGCGTGCGCCATCTGTTCGAGCCGCGGTCGACCCTGTTCGAGCAGTTCGCGCAGCGTCGCGGCGAGCGAGATCGGCGTGAGCCCGGCTTCGGGCAGCAGCCGCGCGGCACCCGCGCGAACCGCATACTCGGCATTGCGGGTCTGGTGGTCGTCGACGGCCGCGGGGAACGGCACGAGGATGGCCGGCACACCCGCGGCGGCGAGTTCGGCCACCGTGAGCGCGCCCGAGCGACA
>JAJTCR010000350.1 GCA_021325695.1 Steroidobacteraceae bacterium
CAATAAAATGATAAAGATACGGCACGTTCATGACGCGGCACTAAGGTGAGCCAGCACGTCGCTGCCGGCGGGAGATCGCGCCTCGAAGACGAGCGCGCGCGCAGTGTCGCCGGCGTATTCGAACTCGATCGCCATGTCCGGCGCGCCGAGACGCCCTTCGGCCCTCTCGGGCCATTCGACGAGCAGCAACGAACCGGGACGACGCAGGTCGCGCAGCCCGAGGTCGTCGAGTTCGTCGGGATGCCGCAGCCGATAGAGGTCGCAGTGGTACAGGTCGCGATCGTCGACCCGATAGGGCTCGATCAACGTGTACGTCGGGCTGCGGACCGGGCCCACGTGCCCCAGTGCCTCAAGCAGGCCCGCGACGAACGTGGTCTTGCCCGCGCCGAGGTCGCCGGAGAGCGTGACGAGCATCGGCATCGCCATTGCAGCGGCGGACATTCGCAGCGCATTGGCCAGGCGCGCGCCCAGAGCGCGCGTCGCGTCCGCTCCCTCGGCCGCGAACTGCAGGTTCACCGCGGATTCACGCACGCACGCAATTCGCCGATGACGTCGCCCGCCGTCAATCCACGCTGCCCTGCCGCTGCGGCGCGATCGCCGGCCATGGCATGCACGAGCACGCCCGCGCGCGCCGCGAGCGCAAGATCGCCGCATTGCGCGGCGATGCCCGCGATCACGCCCGTGAGGACGTCGCCCATGCCGGCCGAGGCCATGCCGGGATTGCCCCGATCGCAGATCCAGCCCGGCCCGGCCGGAACCTGCACGATCGAACCCGCACCCTTGAGCACGACCGTGCCGCCGTAGCGCGTCTGCAGTTGTATCGCCGCGCCGAGCCGGTCCGCCTGCACCGCCTGCGTCGTGGTGCCGAGCAATCGTGCCGCCTCGCCCGGGTGCGGCGTCAGTACCCACGCATCGCGCGAGCGCGGGTCGAGCGCGAGCAGGTTGAGTGCGTCGGCATCCACGACCAGCGGCTTGTCGCAGGCGAGCACGCCCGCGAGCATTTCCATAGACCAGGGCGATTGCCCCAGGCCCGGACCCAGGGCGACGACGCTCGCGCGCTCGAGCGCGCCCTCCAGTTCGGTGAACGTCCCGATCGCCGCCGTCATGAGTTCGGGGCGACCCGCCAGCGCGCCGAGGCTGTGCGGATGCACGGCCGTCGTGACGAGGCCCGCGCCCACGCGCAGCGCCGCTTCGCCCGCCAGCCGTGCCGCGCCGCCCATGCCTGCGGCGCCGCCCACGACCAGCACGTGCCCATGCCGGCCCTTGTGCGCCGTGCGCGCGCGAGGCGGCAGCGCGGTGGTCAATGCGGACTCGTCCAGCAGCAGGCGCGCGCACGGCACGTCCCTGTACAGCGCGGCCGGCACGCCGAGGTCGTCGAAGACGAGACGGCCGACGACGTCGGGACCGGCGCCGACGTAACAACCCATCTTGCGGCCGATGAAGGTCACGGTGAGCTCGGCGCGGATCGCGATGCCGAGTTCATGGCCCGTGTCTGCGTGCAGTCCCGACGGGATGTCGACCGCGACGATCGGGCGGCCCGCCGCATTGATCGTGCCGAAGATCTCGGCGATGCGACCCTCCACTGCCCGGCCCAGCCCGGTCCCGAAGACGGCATCGACGATCACGTCCGCCCCGTGCGCGGCGTCGGGGTGCCAGTACTCGCACTGCCCCCCCGTAGTGGTGAAGTCGTCGAACGCGCGTCGCGCGTCGCCTGCAAGCTTCACGGGATCGGTGAGCGAAACGACGTGCGCACGCAGACCCTGCGCGCGTGCGAGGCGGGCGATGACGAAACCGTCCCCGCCGTTGTTGCCGGGTCCGCAGACGATGCACAGCGAACGCGTGTCCGGCCAGGTGCGACGCAGCGCGTTCAACGCTGCGTGACCGGCGCGCGTCATCAGCTCGTAACCCGGGATGTCGTAGCGCTCGATCGCGCAACGATCGAGTTCGCGGACCTGCGCGGCCGTATAGACGCCGGCGGGGATGGAGTGCATGAGGCGCATTATACTGCCTGCCCGCGTCGGACCCGGTCGCGGCCGCCCGTCGTCTCGTCCCGCTTACTCGTGAACGATCTCCAAGCACTCGCCCGCTCGATCAAGGACTGGGGCCGCGAACTCGGCTTCCAGAGGGTCGGCATTGCCGGCGTGGACCTGGCGGCGGACGAGCGCCGTCTGGAGGCCTGGCTCGCGCAGGGCCGGCACGGCGACATGCAGTACATGTCGCGTCACGGCACACGACGCACGCGTCCGGCCGAGCTCGTGCCGGGAACGTTGCGCGTCGTCTCCGCCCGCATGGACTACCGTGGCGAGGGCGCCGACGCGGAGACCGTGCTGCGGGACCCGGAGCTCGGCTATGTCTCGCGTTATGCACTCGGGCGTGATTATCACAAGGTGCTGCGGTCGCGACTGGCACGGCTCGCCGATCGAATCGCGGACGCTGCCGGCGTTGCGGGCTGTCGCGCCTTCACCGACAGCGCCCCCGTGCTCGAGAAGGCGCTCGCGCGCGACGCGGGACTCGGCTGGATCGGCAAGCACACGAACCTGCTCGACCGCCACGACGGCTCGTGGTTCTTCCTCGGCGAAATCTACACCGACCTGCCGCTGCCGCTCGATGCGCCGGTCACGCCGCATTGCGGCAGCTGCACCGCCTGCATCGACGTCTGCCCGACCCAGGCGATCGTCGCGCCGTACGAGCTCGACGCGCGCCGTTGCATCTCGTATCTCACGATCGAACATCACGGCGCGATCCCGCTCGAATTCCGCGCGGCGATCGGCAACCGCATCTACGGTTGCGACGACTGCCAGCTCGTGTGTCCGTGGAACCGCTACGCCCGCCTCAGCGCCGAAACCGACTTTCGCGTGCGGCACGGACTCGATGCACCGCGACTCGCCGACCTGTTCCGCTGGAGCGAGCAGGAATTCCTGCGTTGCACCGAAGGCAGCGCGATGCGACGTGTCGGTTACGAACGCTGGCTGCGCAATCTCGCGGTCGCGCTCGGCAACGCGCCGCCGACCGCGGACGTCATCGACGCCCTGCGCTCGCGCGAGAACGATCCGAGCGAGCTCGTGCGCGAGCACGTTCGGTGGGCGCTGGAGAGAGTGGCGAGTGAGCAGTGGCGAGTGAGCAGTGACTAGTGACTAGTCCGAGGGCGCTGAAGCGCCGTTTCCGACTATTCA
>JAJTCR010000351.1 GCA_021325695.1 Steroidobacteraceae bacterium
GTTGATGCGCAGGTTGCCTGCGCCGGGATCCGCGTCGCCGGTCGAGCTGTCGAACGTGAACTCGACGCCGACGGCCGGGCCGGTCTCGCCGGTGTCGCCACGCGGCAGCACGAAGTCCAGGATGGCCGCGCCGCTGGTGCCGACGTTGTCGACGTCTGCAGACGCTCCAGGCGCGCCCGTGGTGACCGTGCCGATCGCGATCGTCGCGGCCGTGCCGGTGTCGCCCTTGTCGCCGGTGCGCGTGAACTGCACCGCCAGGACCGCGTCGTCCGTCATCGTGCCGCCGTGGTCGACGTGCGCGATCGGGATCGTCTTGTAGGCGCCGTTATCCACGACGCTGCCCGTGACGTGGTAGGCCACATAGTTGGTCGGGATGGCCACGTCGTGGACGACGATCGTGCCCTTGTTCGAGGGCTGCGTGCTGTCATCCCAGGTGTTGAGGATGGCCGCGATCGCGACGCCCAGGCGATCGGTTTCGTTGATGTGCATGCTCGTCGCGGCCGTGACGTTGGCCGACGAGATGCGGAGCTTGCCGCTGCCGGGATCCGCGGCGGTGATGCCGTCGTCCCAGAGATAGCTGAAGCCGGCCGGGCGCCCGTCAGCGCCGACGGCGCCGCGCGGGATCACGAAGTCGAGGACAGCGGCCGAGGAGCTGCCCACGTTGTCGACGTCGGCCGAGCTGCCGGCCGCGCCGGTCGTGACGGTGCCGACCGCGACCCCTGATCGGTGATCGCGCCGTTGACCTGGAACGAGGCGAAGTTCGCGCCGTTCGCCGTGTCGACGATCGTGAGCACGCCCTTCGTGGAGCTGGTGCTGTCGTCCCACAGGTCGAGCAGGCCGGCGACGCCGTTGCCGAGCTGGTCTGCTTCGCTGATGTGCACGAGCGACGCGGTCGCCGGCGACAGCGAATTGATCTTCACCTTGCCGCTGGTCGGGTCGGAGAGGTCGGTCGCGATCGACCAGAGATACCTGAGGCCGGCCGAGTTGCCGGTTGCGCCGGTGGCGCCGGTCGCGCCGGTGAGGCCGGTGGCGCCGCGGGGCAGCGCGAAGTCCAGGACGGCCGCCCCGCTGGTGCCGACGTTGGTGACGGTCGCGGAGGCGCCTGCAGCCAGCGTGGTGACGGTGCCGACGCCGACGGTCGCCGCATCTCCCGTCTCGCCCTTGTCGCCAGTGCGCGAGAAGGTGATCGAGAGATCGGCGCCGTCGAGCAGCGTGCCGCCCTTGTCGATGTAGACGACGGGCACAGTCTTGTAGACGCCGTTATCGGTCAGCGGTCCGTTGACGGTGAAGGCGACGAAGTTCGAGGGCGTGTCGACGTCCTGGATCACGACGACGCCGCGCGCGGCCGTGGTCGTGCTGTCGTCCCAGCTCGCGAGGAACGCGGCGACGCCGTTGGCGTGCACGTCAGTCTCGGAAATGAAGAGGGCCGTCGCGGTGGTCAGCGTGGCGCTGTTCGCGCGCACCTGGCCGGTGCCGGGATCCGCTGCCGTGGTCGCGCTGTCCCAGATGTAGGACAGGCCGCCGGCGCGGCCGGTCTCGCCCTGCGGCCCGGTGAGGCCGGTCGGGCCCTGCGAGCCCGTGTCACCCTTGAGCCCGGTCGGACCCTGGATGCCCTGCGGGCCCTGCGCTCCAGCCGGGCCGGTGAGGCCGGTGAGACCCTGCGGTCCCTGCGAGCCAGTCAGGCCCTGCGGCCCCTGTGCGCCGGTGTCGCCCTTGGCGCCCTGCGGGCCGACGGGGCCCTGGATACCCTGGATGCCCTGAGGCCCTGCAGCCCCCTGAGGACCAGTCGAACCGGCAGGACCCTGCGGGCCACCAGGTGCGAAGCGGAGGCGGACCTGCGAGATCCCTGAGCTGTTGATCTGACCGGGCATCAGAAGTTTCCTTCGGAAATGTCGACGAGCCCGTCGAACAGCTGCCGCGCGTCACCGGAGGCGGTGAGCGTCCAGAGGCAGCCGTGCTCGTACTGGGCGGGGGTGGGGTTGCTGGGGGCGCGGAACGTCAGGACGCCGTTGGGCAGGTCCTTCGTGATGCCGCCGCCTGCGGTGGAGATCTCGAAGACCTCAGACGGGTCAGCGCCGCGCGTGCGCAGGACGTAGTCGAACTCCGACGTCGACAGGTCCATGACCGTGCCGTCGTTGTTGCGGAACTCGAGCGCGAAGACGTAGGTCTCGTCGTCCGAGAAGGAGAGGCTGATGTCGAACGGTGCGGCCACTGGCGGCGCTCCAACAAAAAACCCGCCACGAGGGCGGGTCTGGTTTCAGGTGATGAAGGTCAGCGGGTTAGCGCTGTTCTTTCTCTGGTGGATCCGCGCTTAGCGCGCTGCGCGCGCCGCCGACTGCGACGTCGGTCATCGGCCTGGCAGCGGCTGCCGCCTGCGGTGCGACTGACTTGGCGAGATGCGCCTCGACTGCGCGGAGCCTGGCCGACAGGACCTGGCTGCGAGCCACGGTGCGGAGCGCTTCCTGCATGAGCTGCGGGTCGTTCGAGGCGAGCCTGCGGCCGACCTCTGCTGCGACGCGCCGGTTGCCCATTGCGACGCCGCCGGCGAGCAGCGCGCCAAACATGGCAGCCGGGTCGTTGGTGTTGACCATGCTGCCGTCGAGCGAGCTGCCGGCGAGGCCGCCGAGCCCGACGAAGGCCGCGTCACGACCGGCCTGCAGCATCGCGGTGCGCGAGCCGCTGGAGACCGCCTGGTGGACGAGCTGCATGGCGTGCTCGGCTCGCATAAAGGTCTCGATCTCGCGAGCCCGCTGCGGGCCCAGCGCGATCTCGATGCGCTCGCGCGCCGCGCCTGACTTGAACAGCTTGTCGATGAGGAGGTTGCGGCTGTCGCCGACCTCCTTGACCTGGTTCACCAGCTGCCCGGCGAAGCCCTCGGCGAACAGCTCCTGCTCGGCCTGCGGCATCGCCTGGAAGGCGCGCCTGGCGGCGTCGTTGCGGTGCTTCGATGCGACGAAGGTCTGGCCGGCCTCGAGCGCGTCACGGGCGCCGAAGAAGCTCTCGGCTGTCGAGCGCGCGTTGCGATAGCTCGGCACCAGCTCGTCGAGGTGCGTGCGCAGCATGTTCGCGAAGCGGCCCGCGTCGGGGTCGGCGTTGGCGCCGCGGGCCATCTTGTCCAGCTCGCGCTTGGTGAAGTCCCAGAGCTGCAGGTTCGGGAACGACGGCATGCCGCCGCGGCCGAACACGATGCGGTCGGCGTCGTCGAGAGTGACGCGCGGGTTCATCGGCGCGAAGCCGTTGGCGATCGCGTGATTGTTGGCGTTCTTGACCGCCAGCTTGAGCGCCTGCTCGACCATCGGCGCCTGCGCCAGGTGAGCGAGCTGCGGGGTCCAGAGGTCGCTGTCGCCGTCGGCGTAGGCGCGCTCGTAGAGCGGCCGGAGCGCCTGGCGGCCGGCGTCGCGGAGTTGATCCTGGCGCAGCTCGGGATCTTCGACGCCGCGGCCGAACATCGAGCGCATGAACTCGGTCGTGCGGCCGCCCTGCTGCTCGAAGCGCGGCTGGGTCAGGTTGCGCTCGAGCGCCGCGCGGGCGTCGGGTGAAACGTCGGCCGCGTTCCTGGCGAGCGTGCGGGTTGCCTCGCCGCCCTGGTCGACCGCAGCCACCGGCTGGCCGCGCTGGGCGGCGGCGGCGTAGGCCTGGTCGTCGAGC
>JAJTCR010000352.1 GCA_021325695.1 Steroidobacteraceae bacterium
ACGAAATCGCGGGCCGCCGGCAGGAGGCAGGCATGAACCGAGGCGAGCGACTGGGCCGTGACCTGTTCGAGCGACACTCCGGTGCGCTCACGAAGGCAGTCGCCGCCTGCCACGCGCGCAGCTATTTCACACTGTTTCCCGAGACACCGGATCGACACCGCGGTGGCGAGGTCGCGGCCAAGGCAGGACTCGCGGCGTTCCAGGCCCAGCTCGGCCAGGCGTTCGAACTCGAGCAGCCGGGCACCGTGGCTCGAATCGGTCACGAAGTGTCGCCGTACACGCAGGACCCGCTGGGCATCGAATACCCGTGCCCCGACATCGACGCATTGTTCGCGGCGGCGGGTGCCGCAATGGGGCCGTGGGCCAGCGCTTCGCCGCAAGCACGGCTCGGCGTCGGCATGGAAATCGTCGACAGGTTGTACGACCGAACCTTCGAGATCGCGCAGGCCGTGATGCACACCGCGGGGCAGAGCGGGCCGATGAGTTATGCCGGCAGCGGCACCAACGCGCTCGACCGCGGTGTCGAGGCGCTCGCCTATGCGCACGACGCGATGCTCGACGTGCCGCCCGAGGCACTCTGGGAGCGCCGCTTCGGCTCGACGCTGATCCGGCTGCGCAAGCGTTATCGCCTCGTGCCGCGCGGCGTGACCGTATGCTTCGCCTGCGCGACGTTTCCGACCTGGAACGCCTACCCGGCGATGCTCGCGAGCCTGGCGACGGGCAACGCCGTGATCGTCAAGCCGCACCCCACCGCGATCCTGCCGATGGCCCTCGCGGTCCGGACGTTCCGCGAGGTGATCGCCGCCGCGGGATTCGACACCAACCTCGTCACGCTGTGCCCCGACACCGTCGACGAGCCGATCGGCAAGCGGCTCGTGCGCCACCCACGCACGGCGATCGTCGACTTCACCGGCAGCGCACGCTTCGGCGCGTGGGTCGAGGCCAATGCGCATCCGGCGCTCTGCTTCACCGAAACATCGGGGGTGAACACCGTCGTCGTCGAATCGGTGGACGCACTCGAGCCGGTCCTGAAGAGCCTCGCGACCACGATGAGCCTGTTTTCGGCGCAGATGTGCACCTCGCCGCAAAATGTCTACTTGCCGGGGGACGGTGTGCGCCATGCCGGCGGTCGCGTGGCGCCGCAGGAGTTCGGCGAGATGCTCGCCGCTGCCATCGCGGCGATCGGCAACGATCCGAAACGTGCGGCGCCGATCATGGCCGCGCTGCAGTCGCCGTCCACCGCGGCGCTGATCGACGAGTTCACGGGGCACGGGTCGCAGCGCGGACGTGTGCTGCTCGACTCGGCGCCTTATGCACACCCGGACTTCCCTCGGGCCAGGACCCGAACGCCGCTGCTGCTCGAGGTCGAGGCGGGGGCCCAGGACCTCTACGGCGAGGAGCGTTTCGGCCCGGTCGGGTTCGTGATCCGGACGCACGACCGGGACGATGCGCTCGCGCAGGGGGCGGCGGATGCGAAGCACGGCGGCGGCATCACGGCCTTCGCGTATTCCACCGACGGGGCGTACCTCGAGCGCGCCGTCGATGCGTACTCCGCGTCCGGTGCGCAGCTCACCTGCAACCTGACGGGCCCGATGCCGCTCAACTTTGCGGCCGCCTACAGCGACTACCACGTGACTGGCATGAATCCTGCCGGCAATGCGACGCTGACCGACCTCGCGTTCGTCGCCTCGCGCTTCCGGATCACGCAGTCGCGCGAGCCCGCCTGAGCGCGCGGCACGCGAACACGCCACGAGGAGACGAGACATGCGCAGGTACCGCGTCGTGCAGTGGGCCACCGGCGGGATGGGCAAGAACGTGCTGCGCGCGATCATCGACCATCCGGCCATGCAACTCGTCGGCGTCTACGTGTACGGACGCGACAAGGCCGGCCGCGACGCCGGCGAGATCGCGCGCCGGCCCGTGACCGGCGTGATCGCGACCGACGACCGCGCGCAGATCCTCGCGCTCGACGCCGACGTCGTGGTGCACGCCGGTCGCATCGTGCCGCCCTACGGCTCGCACGACGTGGACCTGGCGGCGTTGCTCGAATCGGGCAAGAACGTCATCAGCATCAACGGTTATAGCCATCCGCAGCACTGGGGCGGCGCACGTCTCGCGGCGCTCGAGGCCGCGTGTCGTAGCGGCGGCACGAGCCTGCTCGGCGCCGGGCTCAATCCCGGTTTCGCGGCGGAACAACTGGCGGTGGTGGCGACCGGTGTCTGCACGGTGCTCGACCACGTCGAAGTGGTCGAGAGCGTCTCGTGTGCGCCCGTCCGCAACCCGACCTATGTCTTCGACGCGCTGGGCTTCGGCGCCGACCCGGCGACGATCGACCCGAACCGGCAGGACTACGGTCCGGCCGCGTCGCTCAACGGCATGTACGAAGAGGTCCTCGCCGCGACCGCGAGGCACCTCGGGATGAACCTCGAGCGGGTCGAGACGGAACATCGCGCCCACGCCGCGACACGCGACCTGCAGGTCGCCGCGGGCACGATCCGGCAGGGCACCGTGAGCCACTTCAACTGGCGCTGGCACGGCATCGTCGCGGGCACGCCGCGGCTGACGATGTCGATCCACTGGTACATGGAGACCGCGCACCTCGACGAACCGGAGCCGCCGTTGTGGCGCATCGTCGTGCGCGGGCAGCCCGGCGTGCGCATGACCGTGGATTTCGACAAACGCGCAGGCGATGCGACGCCGACCTCCGCCGAGCAGATCGCAGTGGCCGGCGCGGTGATCAACGCGATCCCGATCGTGTGTGCCGCGGCGCCGGGCGTGCTCACGCGGCCCGTGGCGACGCCTTACGACGAGCGGCTCGCGACCGGGACGAGCTAGCGAGCCACGGCCACGGCCGGCAACTGCTCGCGCGCCTCGGCCTGCCGCACGCTCATTCGATAGGCGTCGAAGCCCAGCCAAAGGCACAGGAGGCTCAACGGCAACACGATCGCTTCGACGGCGAAGAGTCCGTAGCGCAGCATCGCGGGGTCGCGAAACACGTAGTCGCCGAGCAATGCCGGCAGCGTAGGACCCAGGCCGCTCGCGATCAGGTTGCCGATGAAGAAATAGATCGCGGTCATCTGGGCGCGCAAGCGGTTCGGCGTCACCAGTTGCAGCGCCGCCGACGGCAAGCCTTGCGGGAACGCCATGAAAAAGACGGC
>JAJTCR010000353.1 GCA_021325695.1 Steroidobacteraceae bacterium
CCACGGTGCCTGCCGCGCCGGCCGGCGCCTCCGACGCCGGGACCAGGCGGCCGTCGAGCGCGAAGATCCTGCGCAGCAGGTCGGCGTCGCCGCGCACGTCGAGCTCGAACTGGACCGAGTCCCGTTGGAATTGCCGGACTTCGACGTCGCGCACGAGACTCAGGTCCGCCAGGTATTCGGTCAGGGCCGCGTAGTCGCGCACGCCCGCAAGCCCGCCCACGCGTAATTGCACCGCGCTGACCGACCGCGTCGACGTCGGCGCGTACCGAGCCGCGAGCGCATCGGCTGCGAGGTCGACGCCTTGCGCCGCGCTCCCCGGCCCGCGCGAGGTCTGTCCCGCATGGGCATAGACCCACTCGTAACTGCCGCCCGCGCCGAGACCGAGCAGCGCGGCGGGTTCGGCGCCCAGGCGTGCGCGTGCGGTTGCGGGATCGAGCGTCTCGGTGGGCCAGCTCACCGGCACGCCACGCAACTGCGCCGCGCGTTCGACGTCCCCGCGTTCGGGCACGCGATCGGCGACCGTGACGGCGCGCGTGCCTCCGGCGACCGAAGACGTGAACAGGAATACGGTGACCGCAGGGCGTTCCGACGGCCACGTCGGCAGGCCCGCCTGCTGCAGCAGTTGCTCCATGGCGCGCGCGTCGAAACCGACCTTGAGCATGCGTTCGGCCGTGGTCGAGTACTGCTGCACGTAGCTCGAAGGATCGGCTGCGGCCGCCAGCACGCGCGGCGCCGTCGCCGCCTCGGCGCGCCCGGACGCGCGCACGACCGCGACCTTGAGCGCCTCGCCGAACGCGGCCGTGCGATCGGCCTCGGTCGTCCCCGCGAGCGGCACGGTCGCCTGGAACGGCGTCACCTCGGCCGCGAAGGCAAGCGCCTGCGGCAGCCACGACAGGCAGCAGGCCACGAGCAGGCCGTGCGCGACGCGGCGCGCCGGCCCGGGACTTGCGACGTGGGTGCGCTTGGAAGTCATGGTCGATGAGGAGTCCGGCACTCGCGGCCGACGTGTAAAATAGCACAGCCTCGAGCCGGACCTTGGGGCGCGCCCCGCTCCAGAGTACGACGCACGATGGCCGAAACCCCGACCAGCACGACCTATCGCGACGCAGGCGTCGACATCGAAGCCGGCGACGCGCTGGTCGATCGAATCAAGCCCGCCGTCCGGCGCTCCATGCGCCGCGAAGTGCTCGGCGGCATCGGTGGATTCGGCGCGCTGGTCGAGGTCCCGCTCGATCGCTACCGCAAGCCGGTGATGGTGTCCGGCACCGACGGCGTCGGCACGAAGCTGCGGCTGGCGATCGAGACCGGCCGGCACGACACGATCGGCATCGACCTCGTCGCAATGTGCGCCAACGACGTCGTCGTGCAGGGTGCAGAACCGCTGTTCTTCCTCGACTACTATGCCACCGGCAAACTCGACGTCGACACGGCCGAGCGCGTCATCAAGGGCATCGTCGAAGGCTGCCTGCAGGCGGGTTGCGCGCTCGTCGGCGGCGAGACGGCGGAAATGCCCGGCATGTACGAGGGCGAGGACTACGACCTCGCGGGGTTCTGCGTCGGGATCGTCGAAAAGGACGCGATCATCGACGGCACGCGGACACGCGCCGGCGACGCGATCCTCGGCCTCGCCTCTTCCGGCGCGCATTCGAACGGCTACTCGCTGATTCGTCGCCTGCTAGTGTCGAGCGGTGCCGGGCCGGGCACGCAACTCGACGGCCGGCCGCTCTACGACCTGTTGCTCGAGCCGACGCGGATCTACGTCAAGTCGGTGCTCGAACTGCTCGCGCAGCGGGTGCCGTTGCACGGCGTCGCGCACATCACCGGCGGCGGCCCGACGGGCAACATTCCCCGTACGTTGCCGACCGGCCTCGAAGCGGTCATCGACGCGCGGCTCTGGCCACGACCGGCGGTGTTCGACTGGCTGCAGCGCGCCGGCAACGTCGCGCGCGACGAGATGTACCGCACCTTCAACTGCGGCCTCGGCATGACGATCACCGTACCCGCGACGGACGCCGACCGGGCACCGCAGATCCTGCGTGCACGCGGCGAAACGGTGGCCGTGATCGGCGAAGTGCGCGCAGGGGACCGCGAAGTCGTCATCGTCGAATGACCGCCGCCTCGCCTGCCGCCCTGCGCGTCGTGGTGCTCGTGTCCGGCCGTGGCAGCAATCTGAAGGCGATAGCGGCCCGCGCGGACGCAGGCTATCTGCCGATCCGGATCGAGGCCGTGTTGAGCGATCGCGCCAACGCGGGCGCGCTCACGTGGGCGTCGGAGCGTGGTATCGCGACTGCCGTGCTTGCCCCGCAGGCATTCCCCGACCGTGAAACGTATGGCCGAGCGCTCGGCGACCTGGTCGCAAAGTTCGATCCCGGCCTGGTCGTGCTCGCAGGCTTCATGCGCATTTTGAGCGACGGGTTCGTCAACCGCTTCGCAGGCCGGCTGTTGAACATCCATCCGTCGCTGTTGCCGCGCTACCCCGGCCTTCACACCCACCGCCGTGCACTCGCGGCCGGCGACCGCGAGCACGGCGCCAGCGTTCACTTCGTCACGCCAGAACTCGACGGCGGACCGGTGGTCATACAGGCGACGGTTCCGGTGCTGCCGGGCGACGACGAGGACAGCCTCGCCGCGCGCGTGCTCGTGCAGGAACACGTGATCTATCCGCGGTGCGTGGAGTGGTTCGCGACAGGTCGTTTGGCGCTCCGGGACGGTGTGCCCTGGCTCGACGGCGTCCCGCTCGATGCGCCGGTCGTGCTCGATGGGACGCGCGACTGAATCGGTCGCGACAGGAGAACGTTGCGTGATCAGACGCTCGACCGGCATCGACGACGGACGCACCACACGGCGACCGGTCCTGCGAATCCTCGCGGCCCTGGGAGCCTCGATGGTGCTCGCCGCGCCCGCCTCACGTGCGGAGTCGCCGCTGCGGCCGTACACCGCGCGCTACCACGTCAGCTATCGCGGCTTGAGCGGCGGCGAAATCGAATCCTCGTTCCGTCAAGGCGGGCAGCCTGGCTTGTGGCAGTACGAGACGCGCGTCTACCCGAACCTGTTCGGACGCATCGCGGTGAGCTCGCAGGCGCACGAACTGAGCACGATGCAGGTTTCGCCGGGCGGCGTGCGCCCGCTGTCGTTTTCGTTCGACGACGGTGCGAAC
>JAJTCR010000354.1 GCA_021325695.1 Steroidobacteraceae bacterium
TGCTGGGCATCGCCGGCGTAGACGTGATCGCGACGAACGGGTTGTCGAGCGTGCCGCGCACGTTCACGGCGACCGTGATGTCCGTGTCCTTGATCTTGCGCTCGGCGACGAGCTCGAGCTGCGGTTCGCTGAGCGGCGTGTTGCGGTAGGTGAGCAGCCCCTTGGTGATGCGCACGTCCTGGCCGAACGCCTTGTACTCGCCCTCGGCGACGCGGATCGCGCCGTTGCCGCGGGCGACGTCGTCCGGCACGGTGGAGACCGTGACGTCGCCGTCGAGCCGCGCCTTGAGGCCGTAGGCGACCACGCGCACCGAATCGCCGAGCCGCACGAGGATGCTCGAACTCAGCCGCCGCGTGGTCGAGGGATCCTCCTCCACGTCCGTGAGGCCGACGATGCGCTCGTCCGGCGAGGCGCTCACCGAACTCGTGAACTCACGCGGCGAGATGCGAGCCGTCGGGATCAGCACCTCGCCCTCGACACGGTAGCCGTCCGCTCCGGCGCGCAGCACGATGTCCGGCGAGGCGATCACGCGATAGTCCGGCGTGTCGGCGACGAGGAGCTCGTCGCCGAGCAGCCGCATCGAGCCGGTCATCACGCCCTGCGGCCAGCGGAAGTTTCCCTCCACCGTGAGGCTGCCCTTTTCCGTCTTTCCCTGCGCGGCGAACTCGAGATCGTCGCCCGAGAACGCACCGTCGGCCTGAAGTCCAGACACGATCAGGTTGGTCCGGTAGAGCTCGAGCCGTCCGTCCCGCAGCGCGAAGTCGCCGGTGAACTTCGGCTGGCCGAGCGTACCGGCGATGCTGACCTGGCCGTTGAGGTTGCCCGCCGCCCGATCGATCTCCGGCACCAGCAGCGGAAGCACCTTGATCGCCTCGGAGCGCCCGACCACCTGACCTCTCAATGGCGATGCGAGCACGTCGCTGCGCCGGTCGACGAACGCCTCGCCGCGGAGGCTGGTGCCTTCGTCCACTTCGAAGTTCATCTCGGCTCGCATCTCGGCGGGTTCCACGTACAGGTCGAGCCGGCTGCTGCCGAGCTGGATGCGCTCGGTGCGGAACTTGTTGCGCGGCATGTCGAAGGCCGGCTCGTGCACGAGGACCGTGCTGCCGCCCACCCACGGCTTGCCGGGCTCCTGCTCGGCCCACCCGCTCGCCTGCAGCCGGCCGTCGAATTCACGCCAGCCGAGCAGCGTGCGCAGCAGTCGCTTGAGCGGCCAGTCCTGCGCGCTGTAGATCACGCGCCATGACGGTCGTGGGCCGCGCCGGTGTTCCCCTTCGACGCACAGGCGTGCGTCGTCGGCAGTCCGGAGGCACAGCGGCGCTGCTCGTTGCAGGTCCGGCCCGACCGTGAACGTCGCCGGCTGGATCAACCGCGCCTCGCCGTCGAGGAACACGACGTCGGCGCGCGTCAAGTCGCCGGTCCACGACCTCTGCGGGAGGTCGAGCCCGCCTGCGGCCCGCACGTCGCCGCGAAATTCGGCGATCTTGCGTTCCGGATTGCCCGGCGAGGCGAATGCGAGGAGCAGCTCGTGCTTCGCCAGGAACCCGTCGAGGCCGACGTGGATCGAGTCGAAGTCGACGAAGCCGGTGGCAACGTAATTCGCCGTGACGGCGGCGCGGGACTGAAGCCGGTCGCTGCCGTCGACGTCGAGGTCCGCCGTGGCGCCAACGACCGTCAACCCTTCGTAACCGAACTGCTGCAGGCGCGCCGTGGCCTGCACCCGCGGCCGTCCGGGGGCGCCGCGCGCCGTGCCACGTGAAACCAGTTGCCCGCGCATCCCGGGCGCGACGATCGCGAGCGAGCGCAGGTCGAGGTCCCACTCGAGGTCGAGGGTCTCGGCACCGACCCGGCCGCGCACGTCGGCGAACGACTCCCCGTTCGCCAGACGCACGTCACGCAGCTCGAACACACCGCCGCGGCGCGCGACCTCGCCCCGCCCGGTCAGCGGCCGACCGAACACCGTGCCGGAAAGCGAGGTGAGCCGGGCGGTCCACGGCGCAGAAGCCGTGAGCCCTGTGCCAGTGATTCGGCCGCGCGCGCTGACGGTGCCGTTCACGCCAGGGCGCAGCTCCTGGATCGCGAGCGACCGCGCGTCGACGTCGAACGCCCACGGCTGCGTGCCGGTCCACTGCAGCTGGCCGCTCGCCCCCACCCGGCCACGCAGCGTAAAGCCCTCGAAACGCTCGAGCGTGACGCCGTCCTTGTCCACGCGGCCTGCCGCATCGAAGCTGATCCGCGGCAACGCCGCGCCCTGCACATCGGCCCGCGCGATCACGGCGTACGGCGGCGAGCCCTCGATCGCATACACACCCTGCGGGCTCGAGACGACCGCCTCGAGGCGGTCGTCGAGCGGCCAGCGCAACGCGGTCCACTCCCCGCTGAGCGCGAGTCGCGGCAGCGTGCCTGCCGGTGCCTCCGGCGGTGCGAGTTCGACCCGGCCGCTCGAGGTGAGGGCGAGGCCGCTGCGCGGCAGCCACGTGCGGAAGCTCGCGATCTCGATCGCGCGCTCGGCCTGCGCGTAGCGGCCACTGCCCTGCAGGCGCACCTGCTGGCCGGGCAGCGACGCCGAGGTCAACGTGCCGTCGAAGCCGAGCCCGTTCTGGCCCGCCGCCAGTGCCACGGTGCCGCTCAGTCGCGGGATCCGATCGGCCGGCAGCCACGGCGAACCGTCGAACTCGACGAGCCGCAGCGTGCCGCGCGCGCGCGGGCTCGTCGTCAGGTCGAGCAGCGTGCCGGAAAAGCTGAGCTGCGTCGGTGCATCGAGGTACAGCTCGGCGCCGAGCCGGTCGAGCCTGCCGCGGGTCTGCGCGCGGAAGCGGTAGTCGAACGTGTCGTCCGGCAGGCGCCATTCGCCCTGCAGGTTCGTGCGCAATCCGAGCGGCTCGGTCGCGCGCAGCGCGAGCGAACCCGCGACACGCCCCTGCGGCCCGACCACGTCGAGCGGGTCGAGGTCGAGTCGCCAGCGCGTCAGTTTCAGCGAACCGCGCGTTTCGGTCGCGACGATCTTCCGCCCACCCTTCAGCTCGACCTCCGTGGGGCCGACGCGGAACGAGGGCGCCTCGATACTCAATCCCCGCGGCAGGAACCGTGGCGCCTGCGGCGGCCGCTCAGGACGCGGCTTGAGACGCACGGACACCCGCCCGACCGAAA
>JAJTCR010000010.1 GCA_021325695.1 Steroidobacteraceae bacterium
TGCGTCCGCCACTCTGCAGCCCGAACAGCGTGCCGCGGTCGTAGACGAGGTTGAACTCGACGTAGCGACCACGTCGGTACAACTGGAAGTTGCGCTCGCGTTCGCCGTACGGAGCGTCGCAACGCTTCCCGACGATCGGCAGGTAGGCGTCGGTGTAGTGGTCACCGACGCTGCGCATGAAGTCGAACGTGCGCTCGAAGCCCCACTCGTCGAGATCGTCGAAGAAGAGCCCGCCCACGCCGCGGGTTTCGCCGCGATGCTTCAGGAAGAAGTACTGGTCGCACCATTCCTTGAAACGCGCATAGACGTCGTGCCCGAATGGATCGCACGCCGCCTTTGCGGTGCGGTGCCAGTGCAGCACGTCATCGGCGAACGGATAGTACGGTGTCAGGTCGAACCCGCCGCCGAACCACCACGCCGCCGGTTCGCCGTCCTTGATGGCGGCAAAAAAACGCACGTTCATGTGCGACGTGGGGACGTAGGGGTTGCGCGGATGGATCACGAGCGACACGCCGGTGGCCTCGAAACCGGCGCCCGCGAGGGCCGGCCGCTGCGCCGTGGCAGAGGCGGGAAGCTGTCCGCCCATGACGTGCGAGAAATTGATGCCGGCCTGCTCGAACACTCGCCCCCCGCGCAGCACGCGTGATTCACCACCGCCGCCTTCCGCGCGCTTCCACGCGTCGCGACGGAACGTGGCACCGCCGTCCGCCGCTTCGAGTGCGCTGGTGATGCGGGCGTGCAGGTCCTTCAGGTAGGCGAGCACGTCCGGGACGGACGGGGCTGGTTGGGTGGACATACCGAGAGCGACCTCTGCGCGAACGCCGCGAGACTCAGGCCTGTTTCTTCCTGGCCGTCGACTTTTTCTTCGTCGCTGGCTTGGTCTTCTTCGGTGCGGCCTTGGGCTTCGCCGCGGGCGTGGTCGTCGTGTCGTCCACGGACACCGCTGGACCCGGGGTGGTCCGCGCGGTCTTCGCGGCCGCGCGGCGTCCCCAGCCCTTGCGGTCGGGCGCGGCGGCCAGCAGGGCCCGGCACTCGTCGAGCGTGAGCGTCTTCGGGTCGCGGTCCTTCGGAATCTTCCCGTTCTTCTTGCCGTCGCTGATGTACGGCCCGTAGCGCCCGTTCAGTACCTGGATGCCCGTGCCGTCGCCGAAGTCGCGGATGATGCGATTCGCCTCGATCGCGATCTTCTCGCGGATGAGGTCGTGTGCTCGCTCGAGCGTCACCGTGTACGGGTCGTCCTCGACCTTGAGCGACGCGTACTTCTTGGGTCCGAACTGCACGTAGGGTCCAAAGCGTCCGATCGCGACCTTGATCGGCGAACCGTCTTCCCAGACCCCAAGCGTTCTCGGCAGCTGGAGCAGGTCGAGCGCGTCGGCGAGCGTGAGGTCGTCCATACGCTGGTGCGGACGCAGGCTCGCGAACTTAGGCTTCTCGGCGTCCTCGCGCGTGCCGATCTGCGCGAAGGCACCGAAGCGCCCGTAGCGGACGCTCACGGGGCGCCCGGACACCGGGTCGATGCCGAGCGGGCGTTCCATCGCGACGTCGGAACGCGTGACGTTCTCGTCCACGTCGTCGATCTGCTTCTTGAGCTCGGCCCAGAAGCGCTCGAGCATCGGCAGCCAGTCCTCCTCGCCGCGCGAGATGTTGTCGAGCTCGTCTTCCATCGACGCCGTGAATCCGTAGTCGACGTAGTGCTCGAAATTGGCGGTCAGGAAGCGATTGACGATCTTGCCGAGGTCGGTCGGCACGAACCGCTTGCTGACGAGCTCGCAATACTTCTTGTAGAGCAGCGTCTGGATGATGCTCGCGTAGGTCGACGGCCTACCGATGCCGTGCTCCTCGAGGGCCTTCACCAGGCTCGCCTCGGAATAGCGCGGCGGCGGCTCGGTGAAATGCTGCGCGGTGTCGATGGCCAGCAGCTGCACTCGGTCACCGGTCTCGAGCGGCGGCAGGATCCGGTTCTCCTCGTCGTCTGGATTCAGCGAGACGTCGTCGAAGCTCTCGCGATAGACGGCGAGGAAGCCCGGCGAGAGCAGCGTCGAGCCGTTCGCGCGAAACGTATTGTCCTGCCCCGCGGCCAGGTCGACTGCCACGGTGTCGAACACGGCGGCCTCCATCTGGCTCGCGACCGCGCGACGCCAGATCAGCGTGTAGAGCCGGTGTTCGTCGGCGTCGATCTTGCCCGCGAGCATCTCGGGCGTGCGCGCGGCCTCGGTCGGCCGCACCGCTTCGTGGGCTTCCTGCGCGTTCTTGGATTTCGTGCGGTACATGCGCGGTGCGTCCGGCACAGAGTCACGGCCGTAGAGCCGCGCGATGACCGCGCGGATCTCGCGCACGGCTTCGGCCGCGAGGCTCACCGAGTCGGTGCGCATGTACGTGATGAGGCCGACCGGGCCTTCGCCGAAATCGACGCCCTCGTAGAGTCGTTGCGCGATGCGCATCGTGCGTTGCGCGCCGAACCCCAGCTTGCGCGCGGCCTCCTGCTGCAGCGTCGAAGTGGTGAACGGCGCGGCTGGGTTGCGTCTGCGCTGCTTCTTCTCGACGTTCGAGACGACCAGGGCGCCCTCGGCAGCACGTTCGAGTTGCTGCCTGGCCTTCGCCGCGGCCGCCGCGTCCGTGACCGTGAACTGCTCGACCTTCGTGCCGGCGAGCTGCGTGAGCTTCGCGGTGAACTGCGCCGTGTCTTTCTGCGCCTGCGCGTCGATGGTCCAGTACTCGCGGGGCTTGAACGCGAAGATTTCCTCCTCGCGCTCGCAGATCATGCGCAACGCCGGGCTCTGCACGCGGCCGGCGGACGCGCCGGAGAGGCCGGCCTTCTTCCAGAGCAGCGGCGAAACCTTGAAACCCACGAGGTAATCGAGCGCACGCCGGGCGAGATAAGCCTTCACCAGCTCGTCGGCGATCTCGCGCGGGCTGTCGATGGCCTCCTGCACGGCATTCTTCGTGATCTCGTAGAACACGCTGCGATGCACGCTCTTGCCGTCGAGCGCGCCCGAATCGCGCAGCAGCTGGAAGAGGTGCCAGGAGATGGCCTCCCCCTCGCGGTCCGGGTCGGTCGAAAGGTACAGCGCATCGACCTTCTTGACGGCGCGCGCGATCGCATCGACGTGCTTGCGGTTCTTGTCGATCAGCTCCCAGCGCATCTCGAAATTGCGCTCGGGGTCGACGGCGCCTTCCTTGGGGACGAGGTCGCGCACGTGCCCATAGGAGGCCATCACCTCGAAGTCCTTGCCCAGGTACTTCTTGATGGTCTTGGCCTTGGCCGGCGACTCGACGATGACGAGATTCTTGGTCATGTCCTCAAAAACGAACATGCCGCGGTGGTCCGCGGCAGGCGCTTGAAACAGTGAATAGTGAATAGTGATCAGTGATCAGTAAGAGCGCCTGCGGCGCGAGCCCGGAGCAACGCGCCCTTCCGACTGATCACTATTCACTGGTCACTGATCACTTTCTCAGTGGATGGCTCCGCTGCGATCCTCGAATACCAGGTCCTCCATCCGCGAGAACGCCGTTTCCTGTCCGGGCTGGCTGAAGAGCACCATCAGCACGACCCACTTGAGCTTGTCGATGTCGATCTCGTCGCCCTCGAGCGCCATCAGGCGGTCGATCACGAGTTCGCGCTGCGTGGGCGACAGGATGCCCACCTGCTCGAGGTGCACGAGGTAGCCACGGCAATCCGTGTCCAGGCGCGCCTGCTCGAGCGCCGCGAAGACGCGGATCGCGCGAGAAGTGGGCGAAGGTTGCAGGCGGGCCGGATCCTCCGCCGCCAGTTCCTCGAGCCAGCACAGCGCTCGTTCGACTTCGGTGCCGGGAAACCCGGCCTTCTCCAGCTCCAGCTTCAGCGTTTCGCGGTCGGGTTCGAAGCCATCTTCCGTTTCGGCGTCGAAATAGTTCTCGAACAGGTAGATCAAGATGTCGAGGACGCCTTCCTTCATTTCACCTTCCCGGCAACCTGCGGCTGTACAACCCGCCCGGCTGCTGTTGTATCCGCCCGTCCAGCTCCAGGATGAGCAGCATCGAGGCGACTGCGGCGGTTTCAAGCCCCGTCCGCACGACGATCGAATCGAGGCCGGCCGGTTCGAAGCCGAGCGCATCTAACAGGATTTCGTACCCCTTGTCCAACGAGGGACACCGCGGTGCGGGTGCCTGCCGAGGCGTTGTCATGGACGACCCGCCGAGATCGCCGCAGATCATCGCAAGTTCCTCGAAGATGTCGTCCACGGTCTCGACGAGTCGTGCGCCCTGGCGCAGCAACCGGTGGCATCCGCGGGCCACGGCGTTGTGGATCGAGCCCGGCACGGCGAAGACTTCGCGACCCTGTTCCGCCGCCAGCCGCGCCGTGATCAGCGAGCCGCTCTGCACCGCAGCCTCGACCACGAGCGTGCCGACAGCAAGCCCGCTCAGGATGCGGTTGCGCCGTGGGAAGTTGTGCCTGAGCGGTGGCGTGCCGATGGGCAAGTCGGTGACCAGGCCGCCGCCGGCTTCCAGGATCCGTCGGGCCAGCGGCTCGTTCTCGCGGGGGTAGACGGCGTCCAGCCCGCGGCCGACGACGGCGAGCGTGGCGGCGCCGGCCGCGAGTGCGCCACGGTGGGCGGCCGCGTCGATGCCGAGCGCGAGCCCGCTCGTGATCGCCAGGCCGGCGCGACCGAGGTGGTCGGCGAACTGCGTCGCCGTGTCGCGGCCGAGGCCAGTCGGGTTGCGACTGCCGACGATTGCGAGCTGCGGCTGCGACAGCACCTCGACCCTGCCTTCGACGTAGAGCACGAGCGGGGAATCGGGAATCTGGGCGAGCAGCGACGGATAGTCGGGGGCGCCCCACGTCACGAGGTGCCGGTCCGGACGCGCGTCGAGCCAGCGAAGGTCACGCTCGATCGCGCCTGCGGCGGGCGCGAGCAGTGAGCGGATCGTCGACGCCCCGAGGTCGAGCGCGGACAAGGTCGCAGCCGACGCGCCGAGCAGGTCGGGCGCGGATCGGCCCTGCGCGAACCACTCGCCGAGCTGCCCGGCGTGCAGGCTGGGCGCGTGCGCGAGCGTGAGCCAGCAAAATCGATCGTCCATCGAACGAAAAGCCTGCCGGAGGGTGCCCCGGCAGGCTTTCGCGAAATCGACCCTGTCCGCGCAGATAGTGCGCGTGGCGGGCTCAGCGCATGTAGACGGTGTTGCCCGCGTCGCGATGCCCGTACTGCGGGTGCGCGATGAAGTCTCCGATGTGCAGCGCCTGCGACGATTCGACGACCAGCGCGTAGCTCATGCGCTCGTAGACCTGGAATACGAGCACCGTCGCGCTGCGTTCGTCCGGCAGACGGACCTTGTCGTAATTGGCCGTCCAGCGCATCCAGTCGACGCGGTCGTAGCGGTCGCGAATCTCCTCGCCGCGATAGAACACGCCGAGGGCGTTGCCGGGCTCGAGCCCGTGCTGCTTGCCACGGTTGACCGCGACCACCTGGTAGCGCCCGCCGACCGAGACTCCGTCGACCACCGCGACGACCTGGCCGAGCACGCCCTCGTTCTTCGGCAACGTGATCACGAAGTCGTCGCCGATGTCGACGGTCGCCGGGAACAGCTTGTCGCCCTGCATGATCTCGCGACCGACCTCGAGCACCTTGATGTGAGCGAGTTCCTCGTCGCGCTTCATGCCGAAGATCGAGTCCTTGCCGGGGATCACGGCGCCGGTGCTCTGCACCACCTCGCCGAGCCCGGCGAAATGACCCATGTAGCCGAGCAGGTCGCCGTCGTCCGGGTCGCGCAGCTCCTTGCCGACGTTGATGATGTTGTAGCGCGTGCCGGTCGCCGGCTTTTCGAGGCCGCGGCCGTAGATCTCGTTGTAGTCCGTGCCGACGATGTGGCGGTCGCGCATGCCGACCACGTACGGCGCGTCCTTGATCTGGTCCTTGTCGAGCAGCCGCGGGCGGCCGACGAAATCCATCAGCAGGTCGTACGGGATCGCGCGGATCGCGCCGTCGAGCGGCGAGCTGCGCACTTCCGGCGACAGGCGCACGGTGCCCGCACGCTCGAGCGAAACACGCGGCTTGCCGTCGACGTAGCTGAAGTACAGCACGTCGCCGGGATAGATCAGGTGCGGATTGGCGATGTTCGGGTTGACGTACCAGATTTCGGGCCAGTACCACGGGTCCTGGAGGTACATCGCGGAGATGTCCCACAACGTATCGCCTCGCTTGACCACGTACCGCTCCGGGGCAGTCTCCGCGACCGGCACGGACATCGAGCGGCCCGACTCGGCCTGCGCCAGCGCGGATCCGGGGACGGCGAGGCCGGTCCCGACGCCTGCGCCCGCAACGGCGGCCGCCAGCACCAGGGCCCGCATCCAGCCACGCGGCCGCTGCGATCGAGGCGACTCAGGTCGTAGATAACGATCCATCCCTTTCTCCATCGGGTATCGGGGTCGTGACCGCCGTCTTATAATCCGGCCACCGGACGGCGGCTGCCGACCACGTCTCAGTCGCGCCACGCGACAAGGCGTTTCCCGGGGCCCGACCGCTCGTTTTTGTGCGAGCACTAACTTCAAGCGTGGCTTAACTTTAGCAGTATTTTCGAACCAATGGCGAAGCTGACCATCCTCGAGTATCCGGACCCGCGACTGCGCACGAAAGCGCAGCCGGTCGAGGCCGTGGACGACTCGGTCCGCCGCCTCGTCGAAGACCTGCTCGAGACCATGTACGAGGCCAAGGGCGTCGGCCTCGCGGCGACGCAGGTCAACGTCCACCAGCGCGTCCTGGTCACCGACGTCTCCGCCGATCGCACCGATCCCAGGGTCTTCGTGAACCCCCAGATCATCGAGCGCGAAGGGTCGACCGAGGCCGAGGAAGGCTGCCTGTCGGTGCCCGGCATCTTCGACACCCTGCGCGCGCGGTCGGAGAAAATCCGCGTCCGCGCGCTCGACCGCGCCGGCGTGCCGTTCGAACTCGAAGCCGACGGACTCCTGGCCGTCTGCATCCAGCACGAAATCGATCATCTCGACGGCAAGCTGTTCGTCGACTACCTGTCCGAGCTCAAGCGCAACCGGATCCGCAAGAAACTCGAGAAAGAGCGTCGCGACCGCGTGCCGGTCGGCGCGACCCCGACTCGCAGCCCCGTCCTGTGACGATGCCGTTGCGCATCGTTTTCGCCGGCACGCCGGAATTCGCGGTGCCGGCGCTCGAAGCCTTGCACGCCGCCGGGCACTCGATCGTGGCGGTCTACACGCAACCGGACCGCCCCGCCGGCCGTGGGCGCGAACTCGTGGCCGGGCCGATCAAACGACGTGCGGGCGAGCTCGGCCTCGCCGTCGAGCAACCGGCGACGTTGAAGACGCGGGGATCGCAGGCGCGCCTGGCCGAGTACGCTCCCGACGTCATGGTCGTCGTGGCGTACGGTCTGATCCTGCCGCAGGCCGTGCTCGACGTGCCGCGCCTGGGCTGCCTCAACATCCATGCCTCGCTGCTGCCGCGGTGGCGTGGCGCCGCACCGATCCAGCGCGCGGTGCTCGCGGGCGACACGCGCACGGGCATCTCGATCATGCAGATGGACGCGGGTCTCGACACGGGCCCCGAGCTGTTGCGCCGCGAGCTGGCGATCGGGCCGCGCGAGACCAGCGGCGAGCTGCATGACCGCCTCGCGCCGCTCGGCGCGGGCGCGATCGTCGAGGCGCTGGCCAGGCTCGCGAACGGGACCCTGCGTCCACGCGCACAACCAGACGAGGGGGTCACTTACGCCGCCAAGATCCGCAAGGACGAGGCACGCATCGACTGGACCCGCTCGGCGGTCGGGATCGATCGCCTGGTTCGCGCGTTCAATCCGTCGCCGGTCGCGGAGACGCGACTCGACGGCGAACAGGTGCGCATCTGGGACGCGCAACCGTTCGAACACCGGGGACAGTCGGACTTTCGTGAAAAATTCGGAGTGTCCCCAGTGCCCGGCACCGTGCTGGACGCGCCCGGCCGCATCGTGGTGGCGACCGGGGACGGAGCCCTCGAACTGCTGACGCTGCAGCTGCCGGGCCGCAAGCCCGTGAGCGCGCGGGACGCGCTGAATGCACGCGACCTGCGCGGACTGCGCTTCGACTCGGCTGTCAGTGCATGAGCCCGGCCGGCCCGGCGCAGTTGCGCGCTGGCGCGGCGCGGATCGTGGCCGAGGTCGTCGCGCACGGTCGCTCGCTCGACGAACTGCTGGCCGCGGAGCCGGACGAGGGCTCGGCGCGGGGACTCAAACGCTCGCTCTGCTACGGAACGCTGCGCTGGCACTTTCGGCTGGCCGCCGTGCTCGACGCACTCGCGTCCCGCCCCCCGGACCAGCTGCATCCACAGTTGCGGGCGTTGATCGAAGTCGGCCTGTACCAGCTGCTCTCGGGCGAGACGGCTCCGCACGCCGCGGTGTCCGAGACCGTGAGCGCGGCGCGCGCGCTCGGCTTCGACAAGGCCGCCGGCTTCGTGAACGCCGTGTTGCGGCGGTTCCAGCGCGAGCAGGCCGACCTGCTCCACGCGGTCGATCGCGACCTCGCCCTGCGCACTTCGCACCCCCGCTGGTTCGTCGATGCGCTGCGTCGCGACCGGGGCGAGGCGGCGGGGGCCGTCCTCGAGGCGAACAACGCGCATCCACCGCTCTGGGTCCGGGTGAACCGGATGCGCGGCGACCCCGACGCGGCCGTGGCGGCCCTGATCGCCGCCGGCTTCGGCGCGACGCGCCATCCGCTCGCCCCCGACGCGCTGCACGTGGAGCCGCCGACCGACGTACGCTCGCTGCCCGGTTTCGTCGATGGCAGGCTGTCCATCCAGGATGCCGCGGCGCAGCTGGCGGTCGAACTGCTCGCGCCGGCGCCGGGCGAGCGCATCCTCGACGCGTGCGCGGCACCGGGCGGCAAGACCTGCCACGTGCTCGAGCGGACCGCGGGCGCGGCCGCCGTGACCGCGCTGGACGTCTCGCCAGCGCGGATCGAACGCGTGCGCGAGAACCTGACCCGGCTGGGTCTCGAGGCCGAGCTGCAGATGGCCGACGTCGCGGCCACGTCGGGGTGGTGGGACGGGCGTCCGTTCGACCGGGTGCTGCTCGACGTGCCGTGTTCTGCCACGGGCGTGATCCGCCGTCATCCGGACATCAAAATCCTCCGGCGCGCCAAGGACATACCGAATCTTGCCCGTCGCCAGGCCGAACTGCTCGAGGCGGCCTGGAAGCTCGTCCGACCGGGCGGGCGCGTGCTCTATACGAGCTGTTCGGTGCTGTCAGCCGAGAACGAACGGGTCGTAGCGGGCTTCCTGGGGAAAACTCACGGGGCCCGTGACCTGACGGCGGAGCTCACCACAGGCTGGCCCGCGCGTGCCGCGGACGCCCCCGGCTACCAGGTGTTGCCCGGCGAAACCGGCATGGACGGCTTCTATTATGCTTGCCTGGGCAAGTCGTTATGATTGTTGGCAATGCGCTACAGCCCGTCCGCCGCCGCGTACAAATTGCCGATTTTGGCGCGTTGGGCCCTGTCGGTGCTGCTGTGCGTAATTGCAACGGCCGGGACCCCGGCCAGGGGGGCAGCCGAGGCCCAGCTCGCGCTCCGTGACGTCGGGATCAGCGTCGATGACGGCGTGTACGAACTCGACTCGCGCCTCGAAATCCGGTTGCCCGACGATGCACGCAAGGCTGTCGAATCGGGGCTGACGCTGCGGCTCAACTACGAGATCGTGATCGACCGCGCGCGCCGGTACATGCTCGACGCCGAGGTCGCCGCGCTGGTGCAACGCTACGAGGTCACTTACCACGCACTGAGCCAGCGCTGGCTCGTGCGCAACCTCAACACCGGCGAGCAGTTCGATTTCGGCTCGCTCGACTCGGCGCTCGCGCGCATTTCGGAACTGCGGGGCCTGCCGATCCTCGACACGGCACTCCTTCCTGCCGGCCCCGTCTACCTCGGGCGCATTCGCGCCGTGCTGGACCTCAGCACCGCGCCGGACGCGTTCGGCTGGCTGTTGTTCTGGGCCGACGACTGGAGCGCCGAAAGCGACTGGAAGACATGGACGTTCCGACCCTGAAGCGTGCCGCGTCCGCGGTCACGGTGGGCGTCGGCGGCCTGCTGTGGCTCGCCGCGATCCTGTTCATGGCGCAGACCGCGCAGAACTCCGAGCAGTTCAGTCGCCTGCATCCCTGGATCCTGATGATCAACATCGCCGGTCTCGCGGTGCTGGTCGGCCTGCTCGCGACCAAGCTGGCGCAGCTGATCCGCGACTGGCGCGGTCACGTGATCGGATCGCGGCTCAAGGCCCGCATGGTCTGGATCTTCGGCGTGCTCGCGACGCTGCCGATCCTGCTCGTCTATTTCTTCGCGGTGCAGTTCCTGAGCAAGGGTATCGACAGCTGGTTCAACGTCGAGATCCGTCGCAGCCTCGACGACGCGCTGGTGCTGTCGCGTTCGGCTCTCGAGGTGCGCATGCGCGAGCACCTGGCGGACTCCGCGCTGGTGGCGGACGAACTGAGCCTGCTCCGCGGCCCGCGGATGCCGGGCCTGCTCGAGGCGCTGCGGCGCCAGGTCGGCGCACTCGAACTGATCGTCGCGAACGAGAGTGGCTCGATCATCGCGGTCAGCAAGGGCTTCTCCGACGACATCGTGCCGGAGGCCGTGCCCGACGAGGTGCTGCTGCAGGTGCGGCAGGGGCAGCCGTTCGTGAGCCTCGAGCCACAGCAGGAGGGCGGCTACCTGATCCGCACCGCCGTGCCGATCGGCATCAACCTGCCGGGCGAGGAGCGTCTCGTCGTGCAGGGAATCTACCCCGTGGCCGAGCGACTCGGCGCGCTCGCCGACACGGTGCAGGCGGCGTACAAGCAGTTCGGCGAAAAGGACTACCTGCGACAGCCGCTCAAGGCGAGCTTCATCCTGACGCTGACGGTCGTGCTGCTGCTGTCGCTGCTCGCGGCCTGGTATGGCGCGATTTTCACCGCCCAGCGGCTGGTGCAACCCATCCAGGACCTCGTCAAGGGGACACGCGCGGTCGCGCAGGGCGACCTCGATACACGCCTGCCGATGACCTCGCACGATGAAATGGGCTTTCTCGTGCACTCCTTCAACGACATGACCAAGCGCCTCCGTCGCGCGCGAGAAGACCAGCAGCTCGCGCAGCAGGCCGCCGAGACCGAGCGTGCCAACCTGGCGATCATCCTCG
>JAJTCR010000355.1 GCA_021325695.1 Steroidobacteraceae bacterium
CGAGCAGACCGCCCGCGTCCTCGAGCGCCGGGTGCCCGCGCAGGGGACGGTCGCGCAGGAGCGCATGCTCGCGGCCGAGTGGCCGCGCAACGTGTTCTCGCTGTCGCACGTCGCCCTGCCGTTTCCGCCCGACGATCCACTCTACGGTTACGACGCACCACGGACCGAGCGCCACGTCCAGCTCGGCCGCATCGAGGTGCGTGGCGAGAACGGCGTCCTGAACGTGCCCGGCTGGATGCTGACGCGCCAGCGCAGCAACCCCTTCCATGCCTATCTCGTCGACAGGGTCGAGCGCTGGTTCGGTGTGAACGCGGCCACGTCCGACTCGTCCGCACGCGACGCGGGGGCTGCTGCGCCGTGATGCGGTGGCTGCGAAAGCTGGCGATCGTCGCGGTGCTGCCGCTGCTTGCGCACTGCGCGAGCGCGCCGCGGCTGGACGGCATCGTTGCCTCGTACGCGGTGCCGCCGGCCGCCGACACGGCGCTCGATCGCGCCGTCATCGGCGAGCTCGGGCCGGACCCCGCCGCCTCGAGCGTCCGCCTGGTCGAGAACAACGCGGAGGCATACGCCTACCGCGCGTCCACGGCGGCCGCGGCCGAGCGCACGCTCGACGCGCAGTACTACATCTGGCACGAGGACCTCACCGGGCGGCTGCTGGCCGGCGAGCTGCTGCGCGCCGCCGAGCGCGGCGTGCGCGTGCGCATCCTGATCGACGACCTCGATGCGCGCGACAAGCACGAGAGCCTCGCCGTGGCCGACCTGCACGCCAACGTCGAGGTGCGGCTCTTCAACCCGTTCTACAGTCGCTCGGGCCTGCTCGGCTGGGCCAGCGAGTGGCTGCTGCGCGCGAGCCGGCTGAACCATCGCATGCACAACAAGGCGTGGATCGCGGACAACCGCATCGCGATCATCGGCGGCAGGAACATCGGCGACGAATATTTCGGCGCCTCGCCGCACTCGAACTTCGCGGACCTGGACGTCGCGCTGGCCGGCCCGATCGTGGCCGACGTGAGCCGGCAATTCGACGATTACTGGAACAGCACCAGCGCGGTGCCGGTCTCGCGATTCGACTTCCGCAGGCCGAAACCCGGTGAGCTCCAGGCGTTGATCGCGCGTTCGAAGCAGCACGACGAGGAGGCGGCGGAGACAGCCTACGTGCAGGCGCTGCGCGACGTGGAGCACCGCACGAAATGGCTGCTGGCGCCGCCTTCGGCGCTGCACGTGCGCGGCGTCGAGCTGCTGGTCGACGAACCGGGCAAGGTAGGCGGCAACCGCGGTCGCGACGGGTCGCGGGTGCTCGCGGGGCTCGAGGCCGCGATCGATGTCGCCGAGCGAGAAGTGCTCATCATTTCGCCGTATTTCGTGCCTGGCCAGCAGGGCGCCGCGGCCCTGGTGCGGGACGTGGAACGGGGGTTGCGCGTCGCCGTGCTGACCAACTCGCTCGCCGCCACCGACGTGGCTGCCGTCCACACCGGGTACGCGCGCGTGCGCCGGCAGCTGGCCCGCGGCGGCGTCGAGCTCTACGAGATGAAGCGCAAGGCGGCGGGCGCCGACGGTCGCGGACAGCTCAGCGTGACGGGTTCCTCGGGCGCGAGCCTGCACAGCAAGGCGGTGCTGATCGACGCGCGCTGGGTCTACGTCGGCTCGATGAACCTCGACCCGCGCTCGACCGTCCTCAACACCGAAATGGGCGTGCTGGTCGACAGCCCGGAACTGGCCGAGCAGCTGCGGCGGCAGTGGGACCTGATCACCTCGCCCGAGCTCAGCTCCCGCGTCGTGCTGGAGCCGGACGGCGAGCTGGTCTGGCACGATCGCGTGGGGGGCAAGGAGCGTCGCTCGCAGCACGAGCCCGACGCGAGCTTCCTGCGCCGTGTCGGCGTCACGTTGCTGAGGGCGGTGCCGATCGATTCCCAGCTCTGAGCACGCACACGCGCGGCAGGCGCCGCTTTGGACGCCGGTGGCGATGCCGTCTCAGCTCGGCGGGCACCGGCTGGAGCGCGCCCGGGGTGGATCCGCCCGGAAGTCTTCGAAGTCCAGGCAGACGGTGCGGCCTTCGACGATCGTCAGCGCGAACTTGGCCGGGATGGGTCCGCCCTGATAGCGCTCGACCAGTTCACCGACGCTGAACGAGCGCCCCTCCAGGCCATCCAGTTCGTCGCTCAACTGCACGTGCTGGGTCAGCGTGCCGGGGCTCGCGGCCCGCACGCACTTGGAGACCGCCCAGCGGTTGCGCGTCAGCACGATCGGCACCGGCCGCTGCAACGCACCGCAGCGCGGGCACTTTGGATCGCGTGGCAATTCGACCGAGGTGCCGTCGCCCGACGTCGTGTCGAGCGACGCCTTGCGTGCGACGGCACCGTGGGCGCCCGACGCGATACGGGCGACCAGCGCGGACGCCAGCGCACCCGCGATGCTGGCCGTCGCGATGCGGGAGGCGGGGTCGGCGCTCGTCTCCGTGCCGCCGACCGTCAGCCGCAGGGATGCGAGCGGCATGGGCCGGGCCGCGCGGCTCTGGTCGCATTCGTAGCAGGCGCAATCGTCCAGCGCGCCGAACGGATAGGCGGCGACGGCTGCGATCGCGTTCTCGGTCCACGCGTGCACCAGGTTCACGTTGGCCACGAGGCACTTCTGGTTCATGCGCACGCGCGCCGCGCGATCGTCGACGGTGCAGATCGCGAAGTCGTAGTCGCGCAAGCGCCCGAGCGTGAGTTCGTCCCAGAAATCGCCGGAGTGGACGCGGTAGCGGTTGCGCAGCGGGTCCGCGCGGTGGCGGTCACGCTCGTAGACGTCGATGCGGCCCAAGCCCATGAGGCCGAGGTTGCGGATCAGCTCGATGCCGATGCGCCCGGCGCCGACCACGGCGACGCCGAGCCGCGCGAGCCGGAGGTCCTGCGCCCCTGTGTTCGATGCCGATTTCGTCATGCCGACGACTTCGAGCTGCGTCCGCCGTTATCGAATTTCCTCAACCTTGACCCATGCAGAGTACCGCGTCAAATCCGAGCGCGCGCCCCAGCTGACGATGCCGCTCGCAGTGCCGCCGCGCGCCTGCTCGATGCCACCGAGCGCGATCCACTCCCCCAGCTCGCCGGACACCGTCGTCGTCAGCGAGCCGCCCTCGACGACAGGGTTTCGCGCT
>JAJTCR010000356.1 GCA_021325695.1 Steroidobacteraceae bacterium
CGTGCGCAGTGAGCAGCAGCTTCACGCCGCGGTCATAGAACTCGTCGACGAGCGCGATGAACCGTCGCGCCTGGTTCTCGTGGGCTGCGTCCATGCGCGGCACGTCCGACACCGCGACGGTGTGGTAGTCGCGGGCAATTTCCACGTAATCGGCCTGCGACCGCGGGCCGTCGCAGATCGAGTGGAAGTCGAACCAGATGGCTTCGTCGGTCATCGCGACGTACCGGAGGTGGCGGCCCTCGACCACGATGTCGCCCGGTCCGCTCGGCAGGCCGTCCGCCAGTGCGGCAAAGCGCTGCTCGAGTCGCGTGCGAGCTCCTTCGGCGCGGGCATCCAGGTACAGCGGCGCCTGCTCGAGCCGGCGCAGGCGGTAATCCTGGCCCGCGTCGACGGCGACGACCTCCGTGTGTCGTTCGATCAGGGCGATCGCGGGCAGGAAACGTTGCCGCTGCAGTCCGTCGCGGTACAGGTCCGACGGCGGTGCGTTCGACGTGAACACCAGCGTGACTTCACGGTCGATCAGTCCCTCGAACAGGCCGGCGAGCAGCATCGCATCTGCAATGTCGGTCACGAACAATTCGTCGAGGCAGAGCGCACGCATTTCCCGCGCCATCGTCGCGGCGACGAGTTCGAGCGGTTCCCGGACGTCGCGCTGCCCGCGCAGGCGTGCATGGACGTCCTTCATGAAACGGTGGAAGTGCTCGCGCCGCGCCGGCACGCCGACGTGCGCGTGGAACAGGTCCATCAGGAAGGTCTTGCCGCGACCGACGCCGCCCCAGAGATAGAGACCGCGTTCGCCTGGCCCGCGCCGCGAGGACTGCCACCGGCCGAACAGGCGTGCGAGCGCGCTGCGATCGTCCGACGCGTGGCGCAATCGCCGCGCGAGGTCGTCCAGCTTCGCCACCGCGTGCAGTTGTGCCGGATCGGCCTCGTATCCGTGACGCTCGAGGGCGGCTCGGTACTCGCGCTGCAGGTCGGGAACGGGCGGTATCGCGGTCACACGCGAAGCGCGGGCAGGTCGCGGAAATGCTCGAGCGCGCCGGGGTTCGCGAGCGCGTCGGTGTTCCTGACGGGCCGCCCGTGCACGACTTCGCGCACGGCCAGTTCGACGATCTTGCCGCTGATCGTGCGCGGGATGTCCGGCACCGCGACGATCCGGGCGGGCACGTGACGCGGCGTCGTGTTGGTGCGGATCACGTCGCGGATCTTCTTCTCGAGGGCGGCGTCGAGCTCGACGCCCGGCCGCAGCCGCACGAACAGCACGACGCGGACGTCGTTGTCCCACTCCTGGCCGATCGCGAGACTCTCGAGGATTTCCTCGAGCTTCTCGACCTGGCGATAGATCTCCGCAGTGCCGATGCGCACGCCGCCCGGGTTCAGCACGGCGTCCGAGCGGCCCAGGATGACGAGGCCGTCGTGCTCGGTGAGCATCGCGTAGTCGCCGTGGCACCACACGCCCGGGAAACGCTCGAAATACGCGGCACGGTATTTGCGGCCGTCGGGGTCGTTCCAGAACCCGACCGGCATCGAGGGAAATGGCCGCGTGCAGACGAGTTCACCGCGCGCACCGCGCACGGGCCGGCCGTTCTCGTCGAAGACCTCGACCCGCATCCCCAGGCCACGGCACTGCAGTTCGCCGCGATACACCGGCAGTACCGGGTTGCCGAGCGCGAAGCACGAGACGATGTCGGTGCCGCCGGAGATCGACGCGAGCTGGACGTCCGGACCGATCGCCTCGTAGACGAAGTCGAACTGCTCGTGCGCCAGCGGTGAACCGGTCGAGAGCAGCATTCGCAGCTTCGGCAGCTGCGCGCGTTCGCGTGGCCGGAAACCGCTCTTCTCGAGCGCGGCGAGATACTTCGGGCTCGTGCCGAACAGCGCGACACCTTCCGCCTCGGCCATGCGCCACAGCGCGCCCTCGTCGGGATGCAGGGGCGAGCCGTCGTAGAGCACGAGCGTGGCCTGCGACGCGAGCGCGCTCGCGAGCCAGTTCCACATCATCCAGCCGCAGGTCGTGAAGAAGAACAGGCGGTCGCCGGGCCGCAGGTCGCAGTGCAACTGATGCTCCTTAAGGTGTTGCAGCAGCGTGCCGCCCGCGCCGTGGACGATGCACTTGGGGGTCCCGGTCGTGCCGGACGAGTACAGGATGTAGAGCGGGTGGTCGAACCGCTGGCGCTCGAAGCGCAGCGCAGCGGCACGGCCGAACTCCGAGTAGTGTGTGGCGTTCGGGACGCGGGTCAGGTCCGCTCGGTCAGCGACGTGCGAAACGACGACGACACGCTGCACCGCGGGCAACTGCTGCACGATGGACGCGACCCGTTCGAGCGAATCGATCGTCTTGCCCGCGTAGAAATAACCGTCCGCCGTGAACAGCACCTTGGGCTCGATCTGGCCGAAACGGTCGAGCACGCCGCGGATGCCGAAGTCGGGTGAGCACGACGACCAGGTCGCCCCGACACTCGCGGTCGCAAGCATCGCAATGATTGCCGCCGGCACGTTCGGCAGGAAGCCCGCGACCCGGTCGCCCGGCTCGACGCCCGCGTCGCGCAAACCCTCGGCCACGCGCGCGACCTCGCGCCGCAACTCGTCCCAGGAGAGGGCGCCGCGGGCACCGCGTTCGTCCCACGCGACGAGCGCCGGCTCGGCGCCCGTGCCGCGCAGAAGGTTCTCGGCGAAATTGAGCCGCGTGCCGGGGAACCAGGTCGCGCCCGGCATTCGCTCGGCGTCCACCAGCACCGGCCCCCCGCCGCGCTCCGTGATCACCTCGGTGAAGTCGATCAGGCCCGTCCAGAAGGCGGCGGGATCGTCGACGGACCACTGCCAGAGCGCCGCATAATCGCCTCGAGGCGCGCCGCGCTCCGCGGCCGACGCGTGAAACCGGGTCATGTTGGCGCGGTCGATGCCCTCGGACGAGGGCACCCAGATCGGGAGCGTGTTGTTCACGCCTCCACTTTATCGTGCGCGCGCGTGGGGACCAACCCTTCGACCGGCTTGCGTATCAGGGCGACCGCGACGAGTTCCGCCACATCTTGCGAGCCGGTCGTCTCGTGGGCTTCTTTGGCCTTGAGCCCGTCGCCGACCATGACGGCGCAATAGGGGCAGGCCGTGGCGATCACGCCGGGCCGTTGCGGC
>JAJTCR010000011.1 GCA_021325695.1 Steroidobacteraceae bacterium
CGCTGAGCGTCGTCAGCGACCGCTGCGCGCGGGCACTTCTTTCGCGATCTCGCGCGCCATCTGCGCGATGATCCGCGCGACCTGCTCCGGCGAACTCGCGCGGATCTGCTCGGCGACCTCGCCGCGCCACGCGAGCTTGCCGAGCTTCGGGTCGTCGAGGAAAACGATCACCGAGCCCTCGCGCACCGGCACTTCGCGCGGCACCGACGATGCGGGCGGCGGTTGCACCGCACTCGGGCTCAGCACGGTGTTGGGCGAGGGCGCCCCGACACGGGCCGAGTCGTCGACGACGAAGCGCCGCATGCCGGACACCTGGAAGCTCGCGACGAGGTCGGCAGCCTCCGCGCTTGCAACCTCGCGGAAACCCTTGCGCGCCAGCTCCTCGACGACGGCGCTCCGGACCTGCCCTGCCGCCGTGGCGATCGTGGCCGGATCCAGCTGCGAAGCTGCCGCGAAATCGCCGCCCTTCCAGAAGTAGGTCTGCCGGCTCGCGACGTCGGAGCCGGGGACCGCGTAGCTCTCGACGTCCCAGTGCACCGCGCACCCTGCGGCGACCGCCGCGGCGACCGCCACCCAAGAGACCGCTGAGCTGCGCGCCATGTGACCTCCGCCGATGCCCGGGTCGATTCTACGCGCGCACGCGGCGTCGTTCGTGACGACGCGTCGTGTGACGCGCGACTCAATCGAACGCGCCGGCCTCGGGCAATCTGTGACGCGTGTCGACTGCCCGGCGGGCCAGGTTGGTGTGCCGCGACGCGGCGGGCGCATACTCGCGGCGAAACAAAAGGGCGTCGGGCCAGCGGCCGGACCCGCGCGCCGGCCCCGCACGGAGCTTGGACCCCTCGATGAAGACTGTCCTGCTGGCATACGAACGCGACCAGGACCTGAACGCGGTGGAGAGCGTGCTGCAGTCACGCGGCCACCGCATCCTGAAGGCGCGCACCGGCGTCGAAGCACTCGACGCAATTCGTGCCGACACTCCCGACGCCGTCGTCAGCGACGTCCAGCTGCCGCGCCTGGACGGCTTCGCCCTCTGCCGGCGCCTGCGCGAAGACCCCTCGTACCTCCATTTGCCGTTCGTGCTGCACTCGTTCCGCGTCGAAGGCCCGAAGTACGAAGCCTTCGCGGCTGAAGTGGGTGCGCAGCGCTTTCTGGCGCGCGGGTCCACGCTCGAGGAACTCGTCGACGCGATCGACGCGACGCCGGGCTCGGGCACGATGCGCATGCCCGCACTCGTGCCCGAACTGCTCGATCGGCGTGAACAGGACCGCCGCCGCCTGGGCGAGCTGGAAAAACAACTGCGCGAGCTCGAGGCGACCAACCAGCAGCTGGCCGCGTCGGAACGTGTTTCGCGCGAGCGGGCGGAGCGCGAGGCGCGTGCGCGGGCTGAATTCGCCGCGTCCGAATCGGTGCGCGTTCGCGAACTGCAGCTCCGGATTCGCGAGCTCGAAAACGCGCACAAGCAGGCCCGTGCGGCCGCCGAATCGGCGCAGGACGCGGCCGCTGCGGCCTCGCGCGGCGCCGCCGAGGAGAGCCGCGTCGAGCTCGCCAGGCTCGCGACGCTCGAAACGCGGCTGACCGAACTGCAGACCGGGCGGGCGCGCGCGCAGGCGGCCGCCCACGATGCCGAACGTGCGTTCGCCGCGCAGCCGACGCCGACCTTCCTCGTGGACATGGAATCGAAGCTCGTGCACGCCGCGAGCGACAGCGCCGCGGCGCTGGTCGGGCTGGAGCCGGCCGCGCTGCGAGGCAAGCCGTTGACCGAGATCCTGCGCGCGGCCGGTTTCCCGGACGACACCGCTCGCGAGACCGTCGTCGCGTGGCGACGCCAGGACGGTTCCGACGCGAAGCTCGAGCTGCGGCGCCTGTCGACCTCGTACGCCGGCCGCGCCTGCTGGCTGGTGACGGCGCGCGACGTGACGGACGACATCGCGCTCGCCGAACGCGAACGAGCATTTGCGCGCGAGGCTCGTGCGCTCGAGGCCGCGCCCGAGGCCTGCGGTCTCGTCGACGCCGACGGACGCATTCACTACGGCAACCGCGCACTGCTCGCGCTGCTGGGGACCGACGCTCGTACGCTCACGACGCTGACGTTGCAGTCGCTCGAGGACACCGAGGCGGCGGAGGAAACCGTGCGGACCGCGGCGATCACCGCACAGGGTGTCCAACGCCACGAGACGCGCTGGCGTCGCCCCGACGGCGTGACCTTCGACGTCGAGGTCTCGCTCGCCGCCATGGACGGCGATCCCGAGTGGCGCGTCGTCAGTGCGCGCGACGTCTCGACCTGGCGGCGTGAGGCCGAGCGCAACGAACACGACCAGCAGCGCGCGAGTCGCCTGCTCGAAATCGCGCAGCGGGCGCACTCGCTGACCGAGAACGAGATCCTCGACCGCGCGCTGCAGCTCGCACAGGACCTGACACAGAGTCCGATCGCGTTCCTGTTCCTGGTCGGCGCGGACGTGCCGACCGTCGAACTCGTGGCGCGTCGCAGCGGCAACGCGCTCGAACCGTTGACCGCGCTGACGCGCTGGCGCGGCGCACCGCCGCAGGACACGGCCCTGCACGAGTGCATCGCCGCACAGCGCCCCGTCGTGCGCGAGTCGAGCGAGGCGACGGGTTCATTGCGACTGACTGGATTGCCCGACGTGCTGGACCGCCAGCTCGTGATGCCGCTGCTCGACGGCGGCCGACTGACGGGCGCACTCGTGATCGCCGACGCGCCGCGTCCCTACGACGACGACGATCGACGCCACGTCGCGCACGTCGCGGACGCTGCCTGGCGGCTGCTGCGGCGGCGGCGCTCCGACGCCGAAGTCGTGAGCGCGATGGATCACATGGAGCGCGTGATGTTCGGGGCGATCGAGTCACTCGCGCTGCTCGCGGAATCCCAGGACGCCTGCAAGATCGGCCGATCGAAGCGGGTTGCGGACTACGCCGCGGGGCTCGGCGAGGCGCTCGGCGTGCCCGGGCACTCCGTGCGCGGCCTGCGCGTGATGGGCCAGTTGATCGACGTGGGCATGCTGCAGATCCCACGTGAGTTGCTCTGGCGGCCCGGCACGCTCGCGCCGTCCGAGTTCGAACTCGTCAAGACTCATGCCGAACGCGGCTACGAGATCCTGCGCAACATCGAGTTCCCGTGGCCCGTCGCCGAGGTCGTGCGCCAGCACCACGAGCGGTTGGACGGCTCCGGGTATCCGCGCGGTCTCAAGGGCGAGGACATCCTGCTCGAGGCGCGCATCGTGGCGGTCGCCGACACGGTCGAAGCGATGCTCGCGCCGCGCCCGCATCGCCCGGCGCTCAGCGTGTCGGCGTGCATCGAAGAGCTTCCGTCGCAGGCCGGACGCCGGTACGATGCACGCGTCGTCAAGGCCTGCGTGAAGCTGCTGCGCGAAGCGCAGCCGCCGGTCGCGTCGGGCTCGGTCCACCAGCAAGGCGAGGCGCCCGCGGGGCAGCGAATCGCCTGAGGGCGATTCGCGCGATGGTCTTCACCGAATTCGAGGCCGCCGGTGCGCCCGGCGGCATGTCCGCGCCCGAAGGTCACCTGGTCCCGGGATCCGTCGCGTGAAGGCGCGCGCGCGCCTCGCCGCGGCCATCAATGCGCAACCGGCCGAACTGCCGGGGCTCCTCGCCGCGTTCACCTGCGTGTTCGCGATGTTCTCGAGCTATTCGATCCTGCGGCCCATCCGCGAGACGATGGGGCTCACCTCGGGCGTCGAGACGCTCCCCGCGCTGTTCTGGGGCACGTTCGCCGCGATGCTGGCGGTGCAGCCCCTCTACGGCTGGCTCACCTCGCGCTTCCGGCGCACGGTGTTCCTGCCGTGGGTGTACCTGTTCTTCATCCTGAACATCGTCGGTTTTTTTGCGTGGTTCAACGCCGAGGACGATCACACCTGGATCGCGCGCGTCTATTTCGTTTGGGTCAGCGTCTTCAACCTGTTCGTCGTCGCGGTGTTCTGGAGCCTGATGGCCGACGTGTTCACGCGCGAGCAGGCCGGCCGGCTGTTCGGCGTGATCGCCGCGGGTTTGAGCCTGGGCGGCCTCTTCGGGCCGTTCCTGGGCAAGCAGCTCGCGCAACCGATCGGCACCGTCAACCTGTTGCTCGTCTCCGCGGCGCTGCTTGCCGTCGGACTCGGCTTCATGCTCGCGGTGCTGCGGTGGCACCGTCGTCACGGCACGCGCGACACGGATGGGGTGGTCGCCGATCCCGACGCGCGTCTTGGCGGCAGCGCGCTGGCGGCGTTCCGCCAGGTGGTGAGTTCGCCTTACCTCGCGCTGATCGCAGTGTTCGTGCTGCTGCTGACCTGGGCGTCGACGTTTCTCTACCTCGAGCAGCAGGCGCTCGTCGCCGCGACGTTCGCCGATCGCGACGCCCGCACCGAGTTCTTCAACACGCTGGACTTCTGGGTGCAGGCGGCGTCGCTGACGGTGCAGCTGTTCCTGTTCGGGCGACTCTATCGGTGGCTCGGGTTCCGCGCGCTGATCGTGCTGGTGCCGGTCGCGATGATGTTCGGCTTCGCCACGCTCGCGCTGATGCCCACGTTCGCCGTGTTGATCGGCGTGATGGTCGTGCGCCGCGTCGGTGAATATTCGATCGCCCGGCCGTCACGCGACACGCTGTATACCGTCGTCACACGCGAGGAGAAGTACAAGGCCAAGAGCCTGATCGACACGTTCGTCTACCGCGGCGGCGACGCGACGTCGGCCTCGCTGCACGCGCTGCTCAAGTCGACGTTCGACCTCGGCCTGGTCGGCATCGCCTGGGTGGGCGCGGGGATCGCGGCGGCCTGGGCCTTGGTCGCGTTCCGGCTGGGCACGCTGCACGTCAGTCGTCGACGTCGAACCGAAGCTTGATGGTCGAGCGCTGCGCGACGGGCTGGCCGTTGACGAGACGCGGCCGGAAACGCCACTGCGCGAGCGCGTCGCTGGCGGCAGCTTCGAAGACGCCGTTAGGCTCGGCACCGACGACCTGGATGTCGCGCACGCCACCGGACGACGTCACCGTGAACTCGAGTTCGACCCAGCCGCGCACGCCCTGCCGCAGCGCCTGCGCCGGATACACCGGATTCGGTGCGTGCACCCGGTCGAATGCGTCGGCCGGCACGGCTGACGTCGTGGCGGGTGGCGGCGTCGACGGATCCACCGCAGTCTCGCTCGCGAGACCAGCGGTTGGCAGCGTTGAACGCATCGGCGCGTCGTTGCCGGTGGGCGGGTGCCGGCGCCAGCTCGCCACTCGCTTCGCCGGGGCCGTGTTCACGTACTGCGGAGAAAGGGGATCGGTTTCCACGTCCGCCCGCGTGACGACCGGCTTCGGCGGTGGCGCGCTCCGCACGCGGGCCAGATACGCTGAAGACACCGGCTCGGGCAGGGGGCCGGAGGCGGCTGGAGGCGGCAGTGCGGGTGGCAACCGGTCTCGCGCCCCAGCACCGCTCGTGGCGTCGAAGATCTCGCGCTGGCGTACTTCCGCGACCTGTTCGCGGGCGAGCTGGCGTGACGGCAGATCGGGCGGATTCACCTCGAGCAACAGGCGCTTCGCGCGCTCGTGCGCCGGATCGACGGCGAGCACGCGTTGCAGTACGCGCTCGGCCTCGGCCTTGCGGCCGGCCGCGGCATTCGAACGCGCCCGCACGAGCAGTGCATCGATGGTCTTCTCGAGTCCCGCGCGTGCCTCGACGTGGTCCGGCTGCGCAAGCAGCACGGCCTCGAACAGGTCCAGTGCGTTGCGGCCCTGCGGCGACTCGAGCCGGCCGGCCTGCAGCGCGGCCCGGGCGCGTGACAGCACCGGGTCTGCGCGCTGGGAGGCCGTGGTGGGGATCGGGTCGAGCGTCGGTGTGACCGCCTCCTCCGGGGCAGGCGTCCGCAAATCGGCCGGCGCGCGCGGAGCGCCCCCGATGAACAGCAGCGACACCAGCGCTGCGCACACCGCGACGAACGCGAGGAAGTACTTGCGGGACAGGCCGGCGGGCGCCCGTGCCAACGAGCGAATGACCGTCCGGGCGTCGTCTGCAGGGTGCCCGCCGCGGTGCTCGAGGTGGCGCTTGATCGCCGCCTGCAGGAACATCGCGGCGCGCCGCGCGCTGGCCGGCTTGTGCACGAACCGGTAGACGGAGCCGTCGCTGATCAGCGGCACGAGCAACGGTTCGTCGTCGCGCGTACCGGCCACGCAGACGACGACGTCGGGGAACTGCTCGACGATCTGCTCGATCAGTGCCACACCGCGATTCGACACGGATTCCATGTCGATCAGCAGCACGCCGCAGCGGCCGGTGATCAGCAGATCGGCCGCTTCGTCGGCAGTACGGGCGCGCCAGACCGGGTTGCGCTCGCCGACCGCATCCTTGACCGACTGGAACAGCGTCATGTCCGCGGTGAGCGCCACGACGTCCACGAGTACGCCGTCGCGCGGCACCTGCGGTTCGTCTGCAGGGGAAGGCGAGGCGGCCGCCTGCGAGTGGGGCGAAACGGCGGCGAGGTGCCGGATTTTGGCAGCGACGGACATGTCCCGGCATTGCACGCCATGGCACGCTCCGACTCCACCCCGGGATCACAGAAATACGAGCCAATTCAAACTTTTAAGAGGAGGCGTCGGCCGCGAGCGGAGGCCCGCTGTGTTGCGCTGCCGCAACGAAATGGGCAATTTTCGCTCGACATAATTCGGTCGAGCACGCATCATCGGCTGCCCTTCCTAAGCCGCGGTTGCGCCCCGGGGAGATCCGATGGGAGCAATAGATTTCGCGTCGCGCGTCGCGCGAACCAGGCGTCATGCTCTCGAGCGGCTGCTGTTCTTCAACGGCTGCCAGGAGCGCGTGGCGCGCGACATCGTCGACGTCATCGACCGGTATGGCCCCCCTGAGATTTATGACGACGGCGAGGGCCTGCGCGTGCGCGTGGCCTCGCTGCCCGACGTGCAATGCCTTTTTGCGATCGAACGCGCGACCCAGCGTCCAATCGGGGTCGCCGTCTACATGCGCGCGGACCTGGAGCACGTCACCGTGCTGCACCTGGGCGTCGCCGAGGATTACTGCGCCGGCGGACCCAACGAAACCTTCAACCTGCCGTTGCGCCTGGTCCGCGAAGTGCGCCGCACCTCGCGTCGCATCAAGGGCGTCCGGCGCCTCGAAGTGGCCTACTGCACTTTGCGGGCCCGCACCTCCTCCGCCTACTGATCACTCCTCGAGCTTTTCCGCCGCAGCGGCGCCGAGCAGGTCGTCGACCATCGCCTTGATGGCCACGACCTGCGGGCCCCGACGGGTCGCGTAGGCGTCGCTGACGTAGCCCCACCAGTCCCAGCAACCATTCGGGTTCAGCGGCTGGAAGCTCGGCTCGACCTGCGGAAACAGCACCACGACGTTGCCCGCGTCGGCCGCGGCCAGGTACCCGGAGCGACGCACGAAAACATCGTCCACGTACGAGGCACCCTGCCTGCAGCCGTGAAAAACCACGTGCAGGCGGCATCGCCCCGGCGCACCCGTGCCGGCGCAGGCCGCCGGCACATAGAGCCATCCCCGCTCGGAAAGTCCCGCGGCTCCCGTGGCCGCACCGTACGGCGACTGGTCGACGACGTGCAGTTTGCCCGCGCGGAGCGGGCCAGATCGCGCACCGAACGGTCCGTAGAGGTGTTCGAGCATTCGTCGCGCACCCGCGTAGCGGCAATGGCCGACGAACGGCTCGGCCGTCACGTCGCACGCCGCGAGCGATGGGTCGTCGGCCGGCAAGGTGTGGGCAGCGCCGTCGAGTTCGACGCGCTCGATCGCATCCGGCGCGACCAGCGTTGCGTAGTACGCCTGCAGCGCATCGACCACCGGGCGCACGACGACCTCGTCGGCGCTGCCGTGCCAGAGGAACACGCGGTCGTCCGCAAGCCCCGCGATCGGGTCGATCTCCCCGTCGAGCGCGAGCTGGCTCGTGAGGCTCGCCAGCTCGTCGGCGGAAATGTCGCCGTCGCCGCGCATGCAGCGTCCGAGCGCATCGCCCAGCGAGTTTCCGGCGCAGTAATAGGGGCCCGCGGCAAAGATGCCCGCGCCGCGAACCAGCGACGAATGCGCGACGTGGAACTGCACGGCCATGTAGCCGCCCGCCGAGAAGCCCGACACGGTCACCGAGTCCGCGGCCACCGGCACGGCGGCCAGGCGGTCGCTCGAGCGTGCAGCGTCCCAGCTACGCTCGCCGCAGGCGACGATGCCCGCGACCAGCAGGGCTGTGGCGAAGACACGGGTCGCACGCGAGGCGCGACGCTTCATGGAATCGTCCATCGTCGACTGCACCAGCCGTTGCGAACCGCAGCGCCGGATTCTACTGTCCGGGGCCATGCGCATGTCCAAGACAGTCCTGCGGCGCCTGGTGGGCGCCGCCGTGCTGGGACTTTGCGCTGCGTCGCTCGCGGTGTCGCTGGCCCCGCTCGGCTGGCCGTTCGAGCTTTTCGCGCATTTTCGCTGGCAACTCGCTGCGGCGACACTGGTCCTCGCACCGGCCGCGCTCGCGCTGCGGGTGCCCCGGATGCTTGCCGTGCTGGCGCTCGCGGGGGCGCTGCAATTGCCGCCGTTCGCGTGGCCGCAGTCCGGCCTGCCGCGCGTCGGGCGCGACTGCCGCGGACCCGAATTGCGGCTCGCGTCCGTCAATCTCTGGTATCGGCATCGCGACTCGACCCGTGTGCTCGCGTGGCTCGAGGCCCATCCGGCCGACGTCGTCGTGCTGCAGGAGGTGACGTCCGCATGGGCCGGGGCGCTTGCGGTCACGGCACGCCTGTACCCGCATCGGGCGCTGCGCGTGCGCGAGGATCCATACGGGATCGGCGTGCTGAGCCGCTGGCCGCTCGAGCGCGTCGAATACGTCGACTTCGCGCAGGACGGGCTGCCGTCGCTCATCGCCACGCTCGACGTGGACGGCCGCCGCGTGCAGGTGATCGCGCTGCACACGCCGTGGCCCGTGCTCAAGCGCCTGCAACTCGCGCGGGACCGCGCATTGCAGCGCGCGGCCGAGCGTGCCCGCGATTCCTCGTTGCCGACCGTGCTCGCCGGCGATTTCAACCTGACGCCGTACGCACCGACGTTTCACCGGCTCGAACGCGACTCACGCATGCGCGACGCGTTCGCACGCAGGCTCTGGCGACCCACCTGGCAGGCCGGGTTCTGGCCGCTCGCGCTACCGATCGACCACGTGCTCGTGCCGCCCGGCGCCTGCGTTCAGGAGGCGACGATCGGCGAGGACGTCGGCTCGGATCATCGCCCGGTCGTCGTGGCCGTGCGCTGGCCTTGAGCCAGTCAGTCCTCGGTCCAGTCGCTGGCACGGCGTCCCTGTACCGACCGTCGTTCGGCCGACGGGGGCGAGCGCTCGACGCGACGGCGCTGGCCGGCGCGACGGTCGTCGTGATGCTTGAAGCGGCAGTCGCACCGGTCCGGGCGGTCGCAACCGCCGATCGGCAACCGTGGCGCCTCGGCCGAGAGCACGCGGACCCCGAGCAGCGACTGCGCCTGCGGGCAGGCATCCGCGCCGGGCATGACCGTCACCGCGTGAAAACGCAGCCTCGATGTACGGCTGCTGCCGGTATAGCCAGCCATGGCGCCCCCCTGTTGTTGTTCGTTACGGTCACCGCCAACGCTACGCCATCGCATGGCTCGCGCCAATAGCATCAGTCGGCGTCCAGCGTCTCGCCGGTCGGCGGGGGGAATTCACGGCAGCAGGCGAGCAGCCAGGCGCGAAACCGGACGACTTTCGGCAGCGCGAACTGGTCGGGCGGTGCGACGAGGAACCAGGCGTTTCGCTGCTGCACGCTCGGCAGCATCGGCCGCGCGAGACGGCCGGCGGCGATGTCGGCGGCGACGAGTGACCACCGTGCCAGCGCCACGCCCTTGCCCTGCTCGACCGCCGCGAGCGTCGCCGACGCATCCTCGAGCGGCGGTGGGCCGCTTTCGGCCCGCGTGGTGTCGCCGCCCACCCGGCGGAACCAGTCAGCCCACGGTTCGGTCCGGCTGTGGATCAGCGTGTAGCGCGTGAAATCCCCGAGCGTCTCGATGGGCCCGAGCCTGGCGAGCAGCGCGGGGCTGCAGACCGGGAAGACGTATTCGTCGAGCAGCCGTTCGGCCTTGAGCGCGGGCCACTGCCCGGGGCCATAGAGGATCGCCGCGTGAAAATCGTCGCGGCCGAAGTCGAGCGAGGCGCGCGACGGTCCAAAGCGCACCTCGATCTCCGGATGCTGTCGCGTGAACTCGCCGAGGCGCGGCAGTAACCACCGTTGCAGGAACTCGCTCGGCACGCTGAGATTGAGCATCCCGCCGACGCGTTCGCGACGGATGCGTTCCACCGCGCGCGTAAGCTCGTCCAGCCCGCGGCGCACGCCCGGCAGGAGCTCGGCGCCTTCCTGGGTTAGCGCGACGGCCCGGGTGTGCCGGCGGAACAGCGGCACGCCGATGTCGGCCTCGAGCGCCTTGACCTGGGCGCTGACGGCCGCCGTCGTGACGCCGAGCTCCCGTGCCGCGGCCGTGAAGCTCAGGTGCGACGCGACCGCTTCGAAGACACGCAGCGCGTTGAGCGGAACGCGGTCGGGTGCGGTGGCCATCCTTGGGTCCCGAGTAAAATGACGGTTAACAATACGGTTGACATGTCCTGTAATCAAGGCTCAGCCCGCCCCGCTGTCGAGGGAAACTAAGAAATGACTACCGGCGACACCCACCTCTCGATCGACCCTGCCACGCCGGCCGACGTGCCGCTGCTGGTCGAATTGATCCGCGAGCTGGCCGACTACGAACGACTGCTGGATCGGGTGCGCGTGCGCTCGGAGGACCTCCAGCGCCACCTGTTCGGTGCGCGACCCTACGCCGAGGCGGTGATCGCGCGTGCGGCCTCCCAACCGGCCGGCTTCGCGCTCTGGTTCTACAATTACTCCACCTTCGAGGGACGGCCGGGCCTCTACCTGGAGGACTTGTTCGTGCGGCCTGCACACCGCGGTCGTGGCCACGGCGAGGCGTTGCTGCGGCACCTCGCGCGCCTTGCCGTCGAACGCGAGTGCGCCCGCTTCGAATGGGCGGTGCTGGACTGGAACGAGCCGGCCATCCGGTTCTATCGCAAGCTCGGTGCGGTCGCGATGGACGACTGGAC
>JAJTCR010000357.1 GCA_021325695.1 Steroidobacteraceae bacterium
TGGCGAGCCACTACTGCGTGCTGGTGCGAGGCCAGGCACAGATGTTCGTCGCGGGGCCCCCGGTCGTCGCGGCGGCCGGCCAGAAACTCACCAAGGAGGAACTCGGCAGCAGCCGGATCCACGCCTCGAACGGCGCCATCGACGACGAAGTCGCGAGCGAGCCGGAGGCTTTCGAGCGCGCGCGCCGCTTTCTCTCGTACCTGCCCACGTCGGTGTACGAGTTGCCGGCGCGCGGTGCCGCGGACGACGACCCGATGCGACGCGAGGAGTTCCTGCTCGGCGCCGTGCCGCGCGACCGGCGCGAGGTCTATCGCATGCGGCCGATCGTGGAAGCCGTGGTCGACACGGGTTCGTTCTTCGAACTCGGCCGACTGCACGGTCGCTCGGTGATCACCGGCCTGGCCCGCCTCGACGGCTGGCCGGTGGGCGTCGTCGCGAGCGACCCGTTCGTCATGGGTGGCCTCTGGACCGCCGCGAGTTCTGCCAAGCTCGAACGGTTCGTGAGCTTCGCCGAAACCTTTCACCTGCCGGTCGTGCACTTCGTGGACAATCCCGGATTCATGATCGGCAAGCAGGCCGAACAGGAAGGCACGATCCGCGCGGGCGTGCGCGCGCTCACGGCCGTGTACCAGGCGAACGTGCCCTGGTGCACGATCCTCGTGCGCAAGGTCTTCGGCGTCGCCGGCGCCGGACACCAGAACCACACGCGCTTCCACTACCGCTACGCGTGGCCCTCCGGTGACTGGGGCTCGCTGCCGATCGAGGGCGGGATCGAGGCCGCGTACAAGGCGGAACTCGACGCGGCGCCCGACCGCTCCGCACGCGCCGCGGAGATCGCGGAACGTCTCAATCGAGTGCGCTCCCCCTTCCGGTCCGCCGAGCGCTTCCAGGTCGAGGAAATCATCGATCCGCGCGATACGCGGAGCGTGCTCTGCGAGTTCGCCAACCTCGCGGCGCCGTTGCGGCAGGCCGGCCCGGTGGCCTTCGGGTATCGACCCTGAGTGCGAAAACCACCATCACCCGCTTTATGAACACAATCGTATAAGCCACTGATACGTAATGAAGTATGCCGCGTGCGTGAGTCGGACTGTCGGCGCGCCGGGCGCCCCGTCGCGCTAGAATCGCCGGCCACGCTTTCCCTTCCCGCGTACGAGGCGACCATGACGAATTTCGAGCAGCAGATGCAGCAGCTGCGGACCCAGCCCGGGTTCATCGCTGCGCTGGACCAGAGCGGCGGCAGTACGCCGAAGGCGCTCAAGCTCTACGGCGTTGCCGAGGGCTCCTGGTCGAGCGACAAGGACATGATGGACACGATGCATGCCATGCGCAGCCGCATCGTCACCAGCCGCGCGTTCGACGGTCGGCGCGTGCTCGCCGCGATCCTGTTCGAGGACACGATGGACCGCACGATCGACGGCCGCCCGACCGCGGACTACCTCTGGAACGTCAAGAAGGTCGTCCCGATCCTCAAGGTCGACAAGGGCCTCGAGGCCGAAGCGAACGGCGTGCAACTCATGAAGCCGATGCCGGGGCTCGAGTCGCTGCTCGACCGCGCCAAGGCCAACGGTGTGTTCGGCACCAAGATGCGCTCGGTGATCAAGCAGGCGAACCCCGAGGGAATCCGCGCGGTCGTCGACCAGCAGTTCGAAGTCGCGGCACGCATCCTCGCCAAGGGCCTGATCCCGATCATCGAACCGGAAGTCGACATCCATTGCCCGGACAAGGCCCAGGCCGAGCAACTGCTCAAGCCGGCGATCCTCGAAAAGCTGAACGCCCTGCCCGCCGACAAGAAAGTCATGCTCAAGCTCACCTTGCCGACCCAGGACAACCTCTACGCGGAATGCATCGCGCATCCCCGCGTACTGCGCGTCGTGGCGCTGTCGGGCGGCTATTCGCGTGAGGATGCCAACCGGCGGCTCGAGCGGCAGAAAGGCATGATCGCGAGTTTCTCCCGCGCGCTGACCGAAGGGCTCACCGCGCAGCAGTCGCAGCAGCAGTTCGACGCCGCGCTCGACCAGTCGATCGAAAGCATCTACCAGGCTTCGAAGACCTGACGCGTACCGTCACGGGGCTGCGACTGCAGTCCCCGTGCTCCGCGTGGTTCGTCCGCTGCATCCGCTTCCCAGTGGCGCGGGTTCGCGCTCCGTCGCAACGGACGACACAGGACGGCACCGGCGCCTAACCTTCCGGTCATCCTGGATCCGGAAGTGTGAGGAGGTGCACCGTGTCAGTCATTGGTCGTTGGACGGCATCCCTGCTGATCCCGGCGCTGCTGGGCTTCCCGGCGCACACCGCACGTTCGACCGCGGAGCCGGACAGCATGCAGGCCATTCGCTACAGCGATTACGGCACCTCCACCGTGCTGCGGCTCGAGTCCGTGCCACGCCCGGTGCCGGGCGAGCACCAGGTGCTGGTCGAAATCCACGCCGCGGCGCTGAATCCGCTCGACTGGCACTACATGCGCGGCACGCCCTACCTGATGCGTCTCGAAGCGGGATTCCTCGAGCCGAAAGACCCGAAACTCGGAGTGGACATGGCCGGTCGGGTCGTGGCCGTCGGATCCAAGGTCACGCGGTTCAAGCCGGGCGACGAAGTGTTCGGCACCGCTCCGGGCGCCTTCGCGCAGTACGCGCTCGCCACCGACACCAAGATCGTGCACAAGCCGGCGGAGCTGAGTTTCGAGCAGGCGGCCGCCGTGCCCGTGGCCGCGTTGACGGCGCTGCAGGGCCTGCGCGACAAGGGCCGGGCGCGGCGTGGCGACAGCGTGCTGATCAACGGCGCCTCCGGCGGCGTCGGGACGTTCGCCGTGCAGATCGCCAAGACGATGGGATTGCACGTGACCGGCGTGTGCAGCGGCCGCAATGTCGCAAGGGTTCGCGCACTCGGCGCCGACCGCGTGATCGACTACACGCGCGAGGACTTCACGACCGACGGTCAGCGCTACGACGTCGTGCTCGACCTCGTCGGCAACCGCGACCTGCTCGACGTGCGACGCGCCCTGAAACCCGGCGGGCGCCACGTGCTGGTCGGGGGCGGCGGGCCGAACGACGGTCGCTGGCTGGGGCCGTTCGCCACGGTCCTGCGCGGCCTCGCGCTCGACCCGTTCGTCGATCAGGAGTTCTCCA
>JAJTCR010000358.1 GCA_021325695.1 Steroidobacteraceae bacterium
CTCGCGGTCGTGCCGTTCGACTGGCAGGCGCACGACACGTATTTCGTCGTGGCGCACCTGCATTACGTCGTGATCGGCGGCATGGTGTTCCCCGTGTTCGCGGCCATCTACTACTGGGCGCCGATGGTCAGCGGCAAGCCGCTGTCCGAGCGGATGGGCAAGTGGGCCTGCGGCCTGATGTTCGTCGGCATGAACGTCGCGTTCTTCCCGATGCACCTGAGCGGCCTGCTCGGCATGCCACGCCGCGTGTGGACCTATCCGGCCGGGCTCGGCTGGGAGCCCTGGAACCTGCTTTCGACCGTCGGCGCGTTCGTCCTCGCCGCGGGCGTCGCGCTCGTGCTGGTCGACCTGCTGCTGCACCTGCGGCCGGCCGGCAAGGTCGACGTCAACCCGTGGAACGCGGGCACGCTCGAATGGTTGCCGCTCGACACCTATGCGAGCCGCAGCATCCCGCGCGTCTCGAGCCGCGAACCACTGTGGGACCACCCGCGCCTGCGCGACGAGGTCGATGCGGGCCAGCACTACTTGCCGGGACTCGCCACTGGCGGCCGCGAGACCCTGGTCACGAGCCCGATCGAGGCGGAGCCGCAGTACCTGCTGCGCCTGCCGGGGCCGAGCTGGCTGCCGCTGCTCGCCGGTCTCGGCACGGCCGCGTTCTTCTTCGCACTGACGGTCAAGTGGACGTGGGCCGCGGTCGGCGGTGCCGCGCTCGCGGTCATCGGCATCGTGCGCTGGCTGTGGGCGAGCGATCCACCCCCCCTCGCGGGAACGTTCGAGGTTGGCGATGGCATCCGCCTGCCTGCGTACATGACCGGCAACCGTTCGCACGCCTGGTGGGCCGTGGTCGTGCTGCTGCTGGTCGAGGGTTCCGTCTTCGCGAGCCTGGTCTTCTCGTACCTGTACCTCTGGACCGTGGCGCCGGGCGCCTGGCCGCCTGCACCGCTGCGACTGCCGGAAGCGGCAACGACCGGCGTTGCCGTCGTCGGCTATGTCGCGGCCCTCGCCGCCATGTCCCGGGCGAATCGCGCACTCGCGGTCGATTCCAGGAGCACGCTCATGCTCGCGCTCGTCGCCGGCGCGGCCGTGCTCACGCTTGCATCCTGGTTCGACTGGCAGGCCGCACTCGACGCCGGCATCGACGGCCGACGGCACGCATACGGGGCCGCCGTGCACGCATTGCTGGCCTGGCAGGGATTGCACGTCGCGCTGGTGGCGATCGTGACCGTCTACGTCCTGGCCCGCCTGCGTGCCGGCCTGCTCGGCCGCGAACACCGCGTGACGTTCGACACGTTGCGGCTGCTCTGGCTCTACACCGCGGTCCAGGGACTGGTCACGATCGCCGTGTTGCACAGCCCGAGGATCGTGATTTGAACATGCGTGGCGACCGGCGTCGTTTCACGAACACGATGCTGCGGGCCTGGGGCGGCCTGCTGGCCTGGGCCGGCTATTTCCTGGTCGTGTACGTGCTGATCGCGCTCGCGTGCGAGCGCGGGTTCGCCGACGCGCGTATCGGCGGTGTCGCGCTGGTCCCGTTCGTGGCGGTCACAGCGCTGGTCCCCGCACTCGCCGTCACCGTCTGGCTGGCGACGTGGGCCCGGCGCCGCGCTCGGCTCGAGGAGGCTCCGGCCGGCTCACGCTTCGCGGACTTCCTGGGCTGGGCGCTCGGCGCGCTGGCGGTGCTGGCGCTCGCGTGGACGGCGTTGCCGTCGCTGCTGCTCCGCACGGGGTGCGCCTGAGGCGAAGGGGGGAACCACCAGTGCCACTCGACATCGGCGACTATGCACTGATCGGTGACTGCGAGACGGCCGCGCTGGTCGGACGCGATGGCTCGATCGACTGGCTCTGCTGGCCGCGGTTCGACTCCGACGCCTGCTTCGCCGCGCTGCTCGGCTGTCCTGACAACGGACGCTGGCGGATAGCACCGCGCGCGCCGGCGACGACGATCTCGCGTCGGTACCGCGAGGGCACGCTGATCCTCGAGACGTGCTTCCAAACCGCGACGGGAGGCGTGATCACGCTCGTCGATTTCATGCCGCCGCGCTCCGACACCTCGGACCTGGTCCGGTTCGTCCAGTGCGAACGCGGCCGCGTCGACGTGCGCATGGAGCTGGTGCTGCGGTTCGGCTACGGCGCCATCGTGCCGTGGGTGAGCCGCATCGACGATCGGACGCTGCGGGCCATCGCCGGCCCGGACATGGTCGTCGTGCACGGTGACGTCGAGATGCACGGCGAGGACCTGCACACGGTCGCCGACTTCCGGCTGCGGGCCGGCGAGAGCGTGGCGTTCTCGCTCACGTATTGCGCGTCGCACCTGCCGCCGCCCGAGCCGACCGACGCTCGACAGTGCCTCGCGGAGGCCGAGCACTTCTGGCGGGACTGGGTCGTACGCACGACCGAGCAGGGCCAGTGGTCCGAAGCCGTGACGCGCTCCCTGATCACACTGCGCGCGCTGATCTATGCGCCGACCGGCGGGATCGTCGCCGCGCCGACCACCTCGTTGCCGGAATGCATCGGCGGGACCCGCAACTGGGATTACCGCTACTGCTGGTTGCGCGACGCGACGATGTCACTGCTCTCGCTGATAAACGCGGGCTTCCAGGAGGAAGCCGAAGCCTGGCGAGACTGGCTCGTGCGGGCCGCGGCGGGCAGTCCATGGCAGCTGCAGATCATGTACGGGCTCGCCGGTGAGCGCCGCCTCGCCGAATGGGAGGTCGAGTGGTTGCCAGGTTACGCCGGCTCGAAGCCGGTTCGCATCGGCAACGCGGCGCATGCGCAGTTGCAGCTCGACGTCTACGGCGAGGTAATGGACGCGCTCTACCAGTCGCGTCGTGGCGGCATCGTCGGCAACGAGGCCGCGTGGGCCCTGCAGAAGTCGATGCTCACGCACCTCGAGCGGGTCTGGCGCGAGCCGGACGCCGGAATCTGGGAAATGCGCGGCCCGCCGCGTCATTTCACGCACTCGAAAGTGATGGCATGGCTTGCGTACGATCGTGCGATTGCCATGACCGAGGAGTTCGGTCTCGAAGGTCCCCACGAACGCTGGCGAGAGGTCCGAGGGGCGATTCGCGCTGACGTCTGTCGGCACGCCTACGACGCAGGCCTCGGCCACTTCGTGC
>JAJTCR010000012.1 GCA_021325695.1 Steroidobacteraceae bacterium
CATCGAACTCGAGGAAGAGGACGACGACGACTGGGACGAGGATGACGACGACTTGGACGAAGACGACGATGACGACTTCGACGAAGACGACGATTACCGCGACCGTGATTGAACTTGTCTGCAGTCCCGGGACGCTACCCCGCTGACCTCGAACGCACCTGGATCCCTGCGGGGGGTCCGCCAGTGTGCATCCGCGCGCTTCGACCGGACGACATCGAGCTGGAATTGCAGTTCGTCGAGGGCCTGTCGCCCGAGACACTGCATTTACGACTGCAGTACTCCGCGACCGAGGTCGCGCGGCGCGACCTCGAGCGCCTGCTCGACACGGACTACGTGGAACGGCTAGGGCTCGGCGGCATCGTGCGAGAGTCCTCCGGCGAGCGCCTCGTCGGCGTGAGCCGTTACGCGCGGATCGAAGGCACGACCCGCGCGGAATGCGCGATCGTCGTCGCAGACGCCTGGCAGGGTCGTCGTCTCGGCACCGAATTGGCGCGGACGCTCGCGCGGGCGGCACGGGAGCGCGGCTACACGCGTCTCGAAGGTACAGCGCTCGCGGAAAACGCGCGACTGATCGCGTGGGCCCGTCGCTTTGGCTTCGACGGCGGCACCGAGCCGCACTCCGGCGGACTCATGCGCATCATAATCGATCTCGAGCACCTGCCGGACGAGGATTGAGTACGATCAAGTGCTTGGGCGTGAGACCTCGCGTCGCTTAAGCAGATAACTGAGTCTATCGACTGCGCCTCGACGCATTCCGCTCGACTAGCATCGACAGCAGGGTGCCGACCGTGCGGTGCGCCTCGAGCGGATGTCGCAGCGGCGCGGCCATGCGCCCGGACGACGCGGCGGGTCACTTCCGCGCGCCCCGGCCGCTTGAAACCGGCAGCCTCGTCCCCACCGAAGGATCCGAAGCGTGCCCTGCGCGGCCCGCATGGAGTTCTGACCCGTCATGAAACGCATCCTGCTGTTCGTCGCCACCAACCTCGCGATCATGCTGCTGCTCGGCATCGTGCTGAGCCTGCTCGGCATCGACACCATCCTCGATGCGCAGGGCTCCGACCTCGACCTCGGCAAGCTGCTGATCCTGTCGGCCGTGGTCGGCTTCACCGGGTCGCTGTTCTCGCTTGCCATCTCCAAGTGGTCCGCCAAGCGGATGATGGGCGTGCGCGTGATCACCCAGCCGGCCAATGCCGCCGAAAGCTGGCTGGTCGGCACGGTGCAGCGGCAGGCCCAGCAGGCCGGCATCGGCATGCCCGAGGTCGGCATCTTCGACTCGCCCGAACCGAACGCCTTCGCGACGGGCGCGCGTCGCGACGCGGCGCTCGTGGCCGTGAGCACGGGCCTGCTGCAGGGCATGTCGCAGCGTGAAGTCGAGGCCGTCGTCGGTCACGAAGTGAGCCACGTCGCCAACGGCGACATGGTGACGTTGACGCTGATCCAGGGCGTCGTGAACACGTTCGTGTTCTTCCTGTCGCGCGTGATCGGTCACTTCGTCGACCGCGTGATCTTCAAGACCGAGGAAGGCCACGGGCCCGCGTTCCTGATCACGTCGATCGTCGCGCAGCTGGTCCTCGGGCTGTTCGCCATGATGATCGTGATGTGGTTCTCGCGGCAGCGCGAGTTCCGCGCGGACTCGGGCGGCGCGCGGCTCGCCGGCAGGGAGTCGATGATCGGTGCGCTCGAACGGCTGCAGCAGCGTCACGCCGGGCCCCTGCCGGAGAAGATGGCGGCCTTCGGCATCAGCGGCGCCGTCGCGTCCGGCCTCAAGCGCCTGTTCATGACGCACCCGCCCATCGAGGAACGCATCGCCGCGCTGCGCGCCTCGGTCGGCTGACGCGCCGCGCGCGGCGACGAACCGCCGCCGCGTCCGCTCGTCGTGAGCCGCGCCTTGTCTCGAGGCGCGGCTTTCTTTCGACCCACGCTCGCCCGCCGGTGCCTTCGATGTCCACCGCGCTCGTCTGGTTCCGCCGCGACCTGCGGCTCGCCGACAATCCGGCGCTGGCCGCCGCGGTCCGGCACGCGGAGCGGATCGTCGCGGTGTACGTGCACGCGCCGGAGGAAGACGGCGCCTGGCGCGCCGGCGCAGCCAGCAACTGGTGGCTGTACCAGAGCCTGGCGCGCCTCGACGAGGACTTGCGACGTCGCGGCATCCGGCTGACGCTTCGCCGCGGTCCGGCCACGCGCGAACTCGCCGCGCTCGCGCGCGAGACGTCCGCGACGCACCTGTACTGGAACCGGCTCTACGATCCGGCGCTCGTCGCACGCGACACCTCGCTCAAGGTCGAACTCCGCGCGCTCGGACTCTTTTGCGAGAGCTTCAACGGCGCGCTGTTGTTCGAGCCCTGGGACGTGTTGACGATCCAGGGCCAACCCTATCGCGTCTTCACGCCGTTCTGGCGCGCGGGCCAGGCGCGACTCGACACGTTGCCCGTCCCCGTGCCGGCGCCGGAACGGTTGCGCGGGCCCGCGCCACGCGGCGAGCCGCTCGAGGTGCTTGGATTGCTGCCGCACGTCGCCTGGGATGCAGGTCTCGCGAAGACCTGGACGCCCGGCGAGGATGGCGCGCACGCGCGATTGCTCGAGTTCTGCGACGACGGCCTGGCCGCGTACGACGAAGGTCGGGATCGACCCGACCTGCCCGGAAGCTCGCGCCTGTCCCCACACCTGCACTTCGGCGAGCTCGGCCCGCGCCAGTGCCTCGCCGCCGTGCGCAACGCGGTCGTCGATCGACCTGTCGCCCGGAGTTCCGCGGAGACTTTCCTGCGTGAGCTCGGCTGGCGCGAGTTCGCGCATCACCTGTTGCATCATTTCCCGCAGACCACTGACGCGCCGCTCGACGAACGGTTCGCGCGGTTTCCCTGGGCACGACGTGCGGAATGGCTGGAGGCGTGGCAGCGCGGTCGCACGGGATTTCCGCTCGTCGACGCCGGCATGCGTGAACTGTGGGCGACGGGCTGGATGCACAACCGCGTGCGCATGGTGGTCGCGTCGCTGCTGACGAAGAACCTGCGCCAGTCGTGGCTCGCCGGCGCGCGCTGGTTCTGGGACACGCTGGTCGACGCCGACCTCGCGAACAACACGCTCGGTTGGCAATGGACTGCCGGTTGCGGCGCCGACGCGGCGCCGTTCTTCCGGATCTTCAATCCAGTGCTGCAGGCCGAGCGCCACGACCCGCGACGCCTGTACCTGCGACGCTGGTTGCCCGAACTCGCGCGCCTGCCCGACGCATGGATACATCGCCCCTGGCAGGCGACCGCACCCGTGCTCGATGCCGCCGGGGTCTCGTTGGGATCGACCTATCCGCGTCCGATCGTCGACCTCGCGGCGAGCCGGCGCGAGGCCCTCGACGCCTACGCACGGATCCGGGAACCGGTCGCGAGTGACCGGTGAAGGTGCCGCGCCGCGCGGCCCGCATCGTTGGCCTTGGGATTCGTGGCATCCACCTACTACCGCGGCGGGCGGCCTTGACGTGACAATCCCCAGACACGGATCACGCGGAGCACACCCATGACCGACGCCGCCATCGTCAACGGCCTGGCCCAGTCAAAGCTCGCGACGGAGCTCACCGCGACGCAGTGCGAGGCACTCGCAGCGACCATGACGCTGCGCGATCTCGAGCAAGGCGAGGTGCTCGTGCACGAAGGCGACACGGACGACCATCTCTACGTCGTGCTCGCGGGCTCGCTCGGGGTCGTCAAGGCCGCCCGCACCGACAACGAGCTCACGCTGAACGTGACGCGGCCGGGCGACGTCGTCGGCGAACTGTCGTTCCTCGACGGCGCTACGCGTTTCGCATCGTTGGTTGCGATGGCCGAGACGCGCGTGCTCGGCCTCAGCCGCGGCGACCTGGAGGCGCTGCTCGACCGGGACCCGCAGCTCGTCTACCGGATCATGCGGGCGATCGTGCGCATCGTGCACGACATCCAGCGCCGGCTCTCGATGCAGACGGTCGAGCTCACCAACTACCTGTACAAGACGCACGGGCGCTACTAGCGTCCGCACAGACCGGCCAGAGGACGCTCGTAAGCTCGCGACGAAGCATCGTTATTTGCGGGCGTGCGAGCGACCTTCGCGCTCGGCCTGCTCCATCTCGCGGCGCTCCGCGTCCGACTGCGGTTCGGCATCGCGGGCCGCCCGCTCGACCTCTCCCGATTCGACGAAGTCGCGTTGCGACTCGTTGTACTCGCGCGCGGCGTCCTTGTTGCCTTCACCCTGCATGTCGGGCCAGCCGCTCGGGCTGTGGCTTGCACCCCGATTACCGCGGTCCTCAGGCTGTGGCGCCTGTCCACCCTTGCGGTCCTTGCGATCGTCGTTGCTCGTGCTCACGGTCACCTCCGCTTCCTGCGTCTGTCGATCCGGGGCAGTGTGGCCCGTCCGCGGGGCCCACGCCGTCGGCAAAGCAGGCGTTGTGCGGCGTCCGATCGGGGGCGTAGGCCTGTCGGCGTCCGCAGACAGGAGCCGCGGTCGCAGTCAAATCGGCGCCATCTGGTCGCTGCGCGCTTCCCAAGATCGGCTGCATCGGCAAGAGTCGATGCTGGCGGGGCGAACCGTTCCAGGGGCGAAGGGTGCGTGCCTGCCTGGCCCGCGTGTCCTTTCGCGCCCACGCCCCGACGGACTGCCATGACCTACTGCGTGTCGATGCTGCTGGACGCGGGGCTCGTGTTCCTCTCGGACTCGCGCACCAACGCCGGCGTGGACCAGATCAACACGTTCCGCAAGACGACGGTCTTCGAGCGGCCGGGCGATCGCGTGCTGGTGCTCATGTCGGCCGGCAACCTCGCCATCACGCAAGGCGTGCTGAACCTGCTGGCCGAACGGATCATGAGCCAGCAGGGCGAGACCAACCTGTACAACTGCCCGAACATGTTCGAGGGCGCACGCTGCGTCGGCGCCGCCCTGCGCGAGATGCACCACCGTGACGCCGAGGCGCTGCGACAGCAGGGCGTGGAGTTCAACGCCTCGTTCATCCTCGGCGGCCAGATCAAGGGCGAAATGACCCGCCTCTTCCACATCTACTCAGCCGGCAATTTCGTCGAGGCGACGCCCGACACGACCTACTTCCAGATCGGGGAATCGAAATACGGCAAGCCGATCATCGACCGCGTGATCCGGCGCAGCATGCCGCTCAGCGAGGCGGCCAAGTGCGCGCTGATCTCGATGGATTCGACCATCCGCTCGAACCTGTCGGTCGGCCTCCCGCTCGACCTCGTGATCGTGCGCCGCGACGAGCACCGCGTCAGCAGCCAGGTCGACATCGACTCGACCAACGAGTATTTCCACCGCATCCGCGAGCGCTGGGGCGAGGCATTGCGCGAGATCTTCAGCGAGTTGCCGAACCCGGACTGGCTGCTCTCGACGCCGCCGGGCGATTCCGGTCGGCTGGCGCCGCCACCGACGCGACTGCAGGGCCGCAAATAAGTTCCGACTCGCCCATCGGTAGAAGACCGGACGGGGACCACCGCGCGGGCCGGTATCATTCGCGCATTTTCGTACACGGGTCCGACCGAATGTCCGCGCTGCGCCTGCTCGTCCTGCTGTTGACCTTCCTCTGCTCCGGCCTCGCCCTCGGCGCCGAAACCGGCGACCCCGCGTCCGACGCGTTCTGGTACGGCACGGCGGCCGACGGCTCGCCGACCGTGCGGCTCTACTATTTCTACTCGCCGACCTGCCCGCACTGCCAGGCCGCCAAGCCGTTCCTCGAGCGGCTCGAGCGCGAGACGCCCTGGCTCGACATGAAGCGGTACTCGGTCAAGGATCACCGCGGCAACGCCCGGTTCTATTTCGACACGGCGAAGTCGCTCGGGGTCGAGGCACTGTCGACGCCCGGCTTCGTGTTCTGCCGGCAGGTGATGATCGGCTACGATGCCGCCGAGACCACGGGCCGACAGCTCGCGGACGCACTCCGCGGCTGTCACGAACGGCGACTCGCGAACCCGTTTCCCTCCGATGCCCCGGGCGGCGCCGCAGGCAACTCGGTGGACGCCTCTGCCCCCTCCCTCTCGGACGCCGAAGCCAGGGCCGCGACGACCTTCAACCTGCCGTTCGTCGGTTCGGTCGACGCCAAGGCATTCTCGTTGCCGGTGCTCACCGTCGTGCTCGCCGGCATGGACGCCTTCAACCCGTGTGCGTTCTTCGTGCTGCTGTTCTTGCTGAGCCTGCTGGTGCATGCCAAGAGCCGCACGCGCATGGCGATCGTCGGCGGCACGTTCGTGCTGTTTTCAGGCGTCGTCTATTTCGTGTTCATGGCCGCCTGGCTCAACGTGTTCCTGATCGCGGGCGAGCTTCGCGTGATCACCTTCATCGCGGGGCTGGTCGCGCTGCTCGTCGCGGTACTCAACATCAAGGACTTTTTCTGGTTCAAGGCCGGCCCCAGCCTGTCGATCCCGGATGCCGCGAAACCGGGTCTGTTCAAGCGCATGCGCGAGGTCGTGACCGAGGGCAGCATGGGCCCGATGCTCCTCGGCACGGTGCTGCTCGCGATCGTGGCGAACTCGTACGAACTGCTCTGCACCGCGGGTTTCCCGATGGTGTACACGCTCACGCTCACGAGGGCGCACGAGCTCGCGACCTGGCAGTACTACGCGTGGCTCGCGGTCTACAACCTGATCTACGTGATCCCGCTGCTCGCGATCGTGGTCGTCTTCACAAGGACCATGGGCGCCCGTAAGCTGTCCGAGTCCGAGGGCCGGTTGCTCAAGCTGATTTCGGGCTTCATGATGCTGGGCTTCGCGCTGGTACTGCTGCTCGCCCCGGCTGCGCTTACGAACGCACTCGTTTCGATCGGCGTGCTGGCACTCGCGGTCATCGCCTCGCTCGTGATCGCGAAGGTCAGCGCGCCCAGGACCGCCTGACAGCTACACTCGCGGGACGATGGGCACCGTCACCGCCGCCGTTCGCACCCGGGTCGTCGCGCGACTGCGTGACGCGCTCGGTCCGCAGGGCGTGCTCGAGGCGCCAGGCGACGTCGAAAAGTACCTGACCGACTTCCGCGGTCTTTACCATGGCTCGGCGTTGCTCGTGGCCTGTCCGCGCGACACGACCCAGGTATCCCAAGTGCTCTCGGCGTGCCACGAGGACGCGATCGGCGTGGTGCCCCACGGCGGCAACACGAGCTATTGCGGCGGCGCGACGCCGCGCGAGTCGGGCACCGAGGTAGTGCTGTCGTTGCACCGCCTGAACCGCATCCGCTCGGTCGACGCGGCGAACCACTCGATGGTGGCCGAGGCTGGATGCGTGCTGGCCGACGTGCAGTCCGCCGCGCTGGCAGCGAACCGCTTCTTTCCGCTCTCGCTGGGCTCCGAGGGCAGCTGCCAGATCGGCGGCAACCTTTCCACCAACGCGGGCGGCCTGGCGGCCGTGCGCTATGGCGTTGCGCGCGACCTCGTGCTCGGCCTCGAGGTCGTGCTCGCCGATGGCGAAGTGCTGCACGGCCTGAGCAGCCTGCGCAAGGACAACACCGGCTACGACCTGCGCGACCTGTTCATCGGCGCCGAGGGCACGCTCGGCATCATCACCGCCGCAAGCCTGAAGCTGTTTCCCGTGCCACGCACCGTCGAGACCGCCTGGCTCGCGGTGCCGGGCATGCAGGCGGCGGTCGACGTGCTCGCGCGCCTGCGCGAGGCGACTGGCGATTGCGTCACGAGCTTCGAGTACCTGCCGCGCATCGCCGTGGAGTTCACCGCGCGTCACGTGCCGGGCGTCGTCGATCCGTTCGGCGACCCGTGGCCTGCTTGCGTGCTGTGCGAAGTCTCGACCGCCCGCCACGACCCGCAGCTTCGCGCGCTGCTCGAATCGGCACTCGGGGAGTGCATGGCCGCGGGCGAGGTGCTCGACGCGACGATCGCCGAGTCGATCGCGCAACGCGAGGCGCTCTGGAAGCTGCGCGAGTCCGTGCCCGAGGCGCAGCGACACGAGGGCGCGAGCATCAAGCACGACGTCTCCGTGCCGGTGGCGTCACTACCCGCGTTTCTCGAGCGCGCGGCCGCCGCCGTGGCACGCGTCGCGCCTCGAGCGCGCTTGGTCGCCTATGGTCACGTCGGCGATGGTAACCTGCACTTCAACCTGAGCGAGCCGGAGGGCGGTCAGGAACGCGCGGCATTCGTCGCCCTGCAGTCGGTGATCAACGATGCGGTCCACGATTGCGTCCGCGAGTTCGGTGGGAGCATCAGCGCCGAACACGGCATCGGCCGGCTCAAGCGCGACCTGCTGCCTCGTTACAAGGACCCCGTCGCGCTCGCGACCATGCGCGCGATCAAGCGTACGCTCGACCCGAAGGGCATCCTCAACCCGGGCAAGGTGCTGCCGGACTGAGACGTGCCCTGGACGCGGGTGGAGGTGGTTGCATGGGTTCGTCGCAATGAACATCGCCGATCGCATCCTGCGATCGAAGCTCGTCTGGACGGTCGCGGTCGCGGCGCTGCTCGTCGGGCTGTACGCCCTGCTCGGCTTCTACGCTGCGCCGCGCCTTCTCCGCAGCCAGGCCATCGAGCACGTCCGCGCGACCTATGACCGTGAACTCACGCTCGGCGAGGTGCGCATCCACCCCTTCAAGCTGCAGGCCGAGCTGCGCGACCTGTCGCTGCCCGACGCCGACGGCAAACCGATGGTCGCGTTCCGGCGGCTGTTCGTCGATTTCCAGTTTTCGTCGCTCTGGCAGCGCGCCTTCGTGTTCCGCGAAGTCGCGCTCGACGCGCCACGCGTGCGAGCCGTGATCCACGCGGACGGCTCGCTGAACCTCGCGGACCTTGCGCCGCCCGAGGACGAAGACGAAGCAGACGACGGCTCGACGCCCGCGATCTGGATCCAGTCGTTCGGGCTCACCGACGGCACGATCGACCTGCTGAACAACCTGCGGCGTCGGCCGGTGGAACGGCACTTCTCGCCGGTCACGTTCGTGCTGCGGGATTTCCGCACGACCGCGGAAGGCGGCGGCTTCGGCCTCACGGCCCGCAGCCAGCAGGACGAGTCGTTCGAATGGAAGGGGCGCTTCGCGCTCCAGCCGCAGATCGCCTCGACCGGCGAGTTCACGATCGCCGACTTGCGCGTGCCGGGCATCGCCGAGTTCGTCGGCGACGAGCTGCCGTTCCTGTTGCCGACGGGCAGCATCGACCTCGGCGGAACCTACGACCTCAAGGTCGGTGAGACGCTCGAGCTCGACGTGGCGCTGCCGAAGATCACCGTGACCGACGTCGCGATGCGCGCGCGCGGCGTGCCGGAGAACTGGGTCACGTTGCCTTCGATCGTGATCGGGGACACGAAGCTCGCCGTGCCAGAGCTGACCGTCGCGCTCGGCGACGTCACGGTCGATGGCCTGCGAGCCGCCATCTGGCGGACACCGGAGGGCACCCTCAACGTCGATCGACTGTTCACGGCGGCGCCGGCGCCCGAACCTGCGGTCGCGGCGTCTCCACCGCCGGCGGCGGCGCCAGCCTCCCCGGCCGGATCGACCGACGCCGAGACGTCCGGTCGAGAGCCGAGCCTGACCGTGGGCAGCGTGAACCTGCGCAACGCGACCGTCGAATTCGAGGATCGAAGCGTGCGGCCCGCGGCGCGATTCGAGCTCGCGCCGCTCGAGGCCACCGCCCGCAACGTCAGCCTCGACCTGGCCCGGGCGCTCCCCGTCGAAGTCGTCACGACGATCAATGGCACTGCACGGCTCTCGGCCACCGGCGAAGTCGTGCCCGACAACGGCGCTCTCGCGGTCGATGTCGATCTCGCCGGCCTGGCGGCGCACGACCTGCAGCCGTACGTGAGCGGAGCCACCGATTTGTCGATCGAACGCGGCTCGATCGATGCCACGGGGCGTTTCACGACGGCGCCACCTGGCGGCGAGCACCCCGAGCTGCGCTTCGCGGGCGACGTCGCGATCGCGGGCTTCGGGTCCACCGACAACGCGCTCGAGCAGGAATTCCTCGAATTCGAGCGTGTCGAACTCGGCCGGCTGCGGTTCGCGCTGGCCCCGGATGCGCTCAGCATCGACCGCGTACGTGTGGTCGCGCCCTTCGCCCGCGTGATCGTGAGCTCCGACCAGGTGCTCAACGTCGCCGCCGTGTTCGATCCGGCGGGAACCGCCGCGACCCTGTCGACGCGCAAGGCCGAGGCGGCCGCCAAGGCGGTCGAGGCGTCGCGCAGGAAGACACGCGCCGAGGTGCGCGCGGAGAAAGAGGCCGCCGCGGCGACCGCGAAGACTCGTGCGAAGGCGCCGGCCGTACCCGCTCCGCCTCTGCGCGAGACGGGCATGCCCATCCGGATCCGCGAGGTCCGCATCGTCCGCGGCATCATGGACTTCGCCGACTTCAGCGTGCAGCCGAACTTTGCCGCAGCCATCCAGGGCCTCGGCGGCAGCATCTCAGGACTGTCGAGCGACCCGAACTCGCGGGCGACCGTCGCGCTCGAAGGCAACGTCGGCGAGTTCTCGCCGGTGCACATCGAGGGCACGACGCAACCGTTCGCGTTCGACCGGTACACCGACATCGGCCTGCGCTTCGAGAACATGTCGCTGCCGGTGTTCAACCCGTACTCGGGCAAGTTCGCGGGCTACAACATCGCCAAGGGCAAGCTCACGACGGACCTGCGCTACCGGATCGACGCGCGGCGGCTCGAAGCACAGCACAGGATCCGCATCGACCAGCTCGAGTGGGGGGAGGCAACGGCCGCTCGCGGCGAGGCGACGCTGCCCGTCAAGTTCGCCACGTCGTTGCTCAAGGACGCCGACGGCGTCATCACGCTCGACGTGCCGGTCACGGGCACGCTCGACGACCCGAGTTTTCGGCTCGGGCCGATCATCTGGCAGGTCATCAAGAACGTGCTGAGCAAGGCCGTCACGGCGCCGTTCCGGGCGCTCGGCGCGCTGTTCAAGGGTGCGGAGGAGGCGCAGTTCGTCGATTTCCGGGCGGGCGACCCTGCCCTCGATCCCACCGCGGCGGGGCGGCTCGCGGAACTGGGCAAGAGTCTCGCGAGCAAGGCGGACCTTCGGCTCGACATCCCGATCGGCGTCGAACCCGCGCTCGACGGCGAAGCGCTCGCGCAGGCGCGCTACCTGCAAGGGCTCGAGGAAGCCATGCGCGCCGAGCTGGGCGGGAAGCGGCGGCGCAATGCGGCCGACGCGGCGCCGGCATCGGCCTTCGACACGCTGGAGCCGGGGCGCAGGCTCGAGGTGCTGACCGCGCTGTATCGACAGCTCGCGGGCGCGGAGCCGGAGTTGCCGGGGCCCGCCGCACCGAACGCCGACCTGTCGCGGAAGGAACGCAAGGTGCAGGCATTGCAGGCGTCCCTCGCGTGGCTCGAGGCCGAGTGTCGCAAGCGCGCCCTGCCCTTGCCCGGCGAGTTCGAACGCCTCGGGCAGCAGCGCGGCGAGGCCATCCAGAGCGCCGTGCTCACCGGCAGCGGCATGGCGCCGGAGCGCGTGTTCCTCACCCGCACCGGCAAGGTCACGGCGAATGCGTCGCAGGTGCGCTTCGAACTCGAAGTGAAGTGAGCCGGAAAAGTAGGCCGGAAAAATAGGGATACTCCGATTTTCGGAATCGAAAGATCGGAGTGTCCCAGATTTTTCCGTGTCCCTATTTCTT
>JAJTCR010000359.1 GCA_021325695.1 Steroidobacteraceae bacterium
GCTGGTCGAGCATTTCCTGCAGCACGTGGCCGACGAATTCGGCGTCGCGCCCGGCCTGCTCGATGCCCGGCAGGTCGCCCGGCTGCGAACGCGTGCCTGGCCCGGCAACGTGCGCGCATTGCGCAATTTCGTCGAGCGCACCGCGGTCATGGGCGAGGCGCCCGACGAAGGCGCGACCGCGGACGCGCCACCCGGCGGCGCCGCGGCGACGGGTCATTATCCGGGCGACTGGACGCTCGAGCAGGTGAAGCAGGCGCACCTCCTGCGCGTACTGACCGAGAACCGCGGCAATCGCTCGGCGGCCGCGCGGCAGCTCGGCGTGTCGCGGCGCACGCTCGAACGCCGGCTGGGACCGTGCACCGAGACGGTCACGGACGATTGACGGATCGCGCAGGCACACAGCACTGGAGACGTCACCATGCCGGAACAGTCGTTCGACAACGAGAAATTCACGAACGAGATCCGCAAGTTCCTGAAGAAGGTCGGCATCACGTCGCAGATCGACATCGAAAATGCGGTGCGTGCGGCTCAGGCCGAGGGCAAGCTCGATCCGTCGAAGCCATTGCGGGCCGTGATGGTGCTCGAAGTGCCCGAACTCGGGCTTCGCCGCACGATCGAGCACGTGCTCGCGATGGAGTGATCCGGCTGGTCACGCCGCCCAGACGACGTTGCCCAGGTCCGTGAATTCGTAGCCGCCGAACACCTGCGCCAGGCGCTGGCACTCGCCGTTGCGCAGCGTGTCGAGCAACGTGCGCAACAGCGTGCGGAAGTAGATGCCGCGCGGCATCGCCAGGTCGAGCGCTTCCCACCCGAGCGACAGGAAGTCGAGGCCGAATTCACCGGCGGCCGCACGCACGCCGGGAGCGACGTCGGCCTGGCCCGTCGCGATGGCCGACGCTGCATCGCGCTCGCTGTACGCGCGCGCGGTCGTACGACGGTTGGCCGGGTCGAGCCGGTGCTCGGCGACGATCTCGCGCAGGAACCGCTGCGACCCGGCGCCTTCCTGTCGCGCCACCCAACGGACCTCCGGCGAGAACAGCCGCTGCACTTCCCGGTCCTGCTGGTGCAGTCCCGGCGCGAGCAGCAGGCCCTGTTCGCGGCGACACAGCCGCACCAGGATCCAGTCCTTGAACTGCACGTGTTGACGCAGCAGGGCGGGGTGCCGCTGCAGGCTTTCGGCCTCCGGGCCCCAGTGGATCGCACAAGCGTCGGCGCGTCGCCGGGCCAGGACGGCGAGGCCCAGCTGCGTGCCGACGGCGGCGTAACTCACGAGCGCTCGTCCCTGCAACTCGGCCGCCATGAGCGTGATGGCCCGATGCAGCAGCGGGTCGTCGCTGCCGGCGATCACCAGGCGATCGGTCAGCACGCCGCCGTGGCTCGACTCGAGCAGCCACTGGTCGACGAGGTCCTTGGGAAACAGCCATTTGCCCGTGAGACGCGTGGCCGGAATCAGGTTCTCGTTGACGAGGGCGTAGACCTTCTTCTCGTTGACTTGCAGGTACTGCGACACCTGCCGCACGTTCATGAATCGCGGCGTTTCCGGTGTCCGCGACCCCGCGGCCACGAAGGCCGCGCTGTCGGCGTCGTCGTGATCGTTCATCTGCGTTCCTCGTCCGGGCCGTGCTCGCAGGGCATCTCCCCCGTACTGCAAGATTCATTCCTGTCGGGCGCGCTTGTGGTTGCGCGCTGGCCGTCGCGCTGAGGCAGAATGGCTCGACGGTCGTTCTTGGCCCGCACGCAGGAGAGCAATGGTGACGGCTGGACCGAGGGTCAGCCTGCCGGTCGCGGTCGTGATGGCACGCCGGATGGTGGAGCGCGGGCGCTGGCGCGTGCCGAGCTGGCGTGTCGCCGGCGTCGTCGCGGGCTCCGCCGTGGCCGATCCCAGGGCACACGGCACGCCGATTCATGGTGGCGACGACGAGGAACAGTTCCTCTATGGTGGCCTGCGTCTCGAACTGTACCGGGACGCGGCCCACAGTTACTGGGCGAACCTGACCGCCACGCAGCCCTCGCTGTTCGTGCTGTGCAGTGACGACGGTGCCGGCACGCTGGTGCCCAAGATGGTGACGGCGGACCAGGACGAGGCGAGCTCGGGCGTGGAAGTCGACGACCGCGTGTTTTCGGCGCCGATCCCGCCCGAGGTGTATCGGTATCTCGAGGCGTTCGTCGTGGAGCACCACGTGCCGGAAGAGAAGTACAAGCGCAAGCGTTCGGACTGGTCGGCCCAGGGCGAGTCATGAGCGCGCAGGAGCCGCGTGACCTCGACGCCGAGCCGGGCGCCGACGAGACGTTCCTCGCGCGCTGGGCGCGGCGCAAGGCGCAGGCGCGCACCGAACCGTCCGCGCCGGCGGAGGATACTCCGCCGCCCGCCGAGCCGATCGTTCAGCCACCGGACGCCACGGCTGTGGCGCCGGCACCGCCGGCCATCGAATTGCCGGACCTCGATCAGCTCGGCGAGGATTCCGACTACAGCGCGTTCCTGACGCCCGGCGTCGATGCCGGACTGCGGCAACGGGCCCTGCGCAAGCTGTTCGCGAGCCCGAAATTCAACGTCTTCGATGGGCTCGACACGTATCGCGACGATTACACGCAGTTCCCGGCGCTCGGCTCGATCGTCACGGCCGACATGCGGCACCACGTCGAGCGGTTGGCGCGCAAGGCCGCCGAGGCGCTGCTGGACGACACCGCCCCCGTCGCGGCGCCCGCTTCGATCGCCGCCGTGGCGGATGCGGCGCCGGTCGAGCCCGAGGTGACGGCGACAGAACCGGCAGCGCCGACGCTCGACGAGGAGACCAATGAGCCCCCTGCCTGAGATTGGTGGCGACGGGCGCGCCCGCGCGTCGGCCTTGCAGCGATTGCAGCTGGCCTCCGCGACCCCGGCGTCCGTGGTCGAGTTCGAATCGCGCGGCCGCTGCCTGCTGGTCGGCGACGAAGCCGACGCGCTCGCGCTCGTGCGTGCGCTGGCCGGCCAGCTCGAGTGCTTCGTGCTCGTGCCTGGCGACGGCGCGCCGGACGTCGACAGGGTCGACGGCACCTTCGTCGTTCGGGGTGGCCGGCCGCTGGTGCGTGGCGCGCTCGGCGATTT
>JAJTCR010000360.1 GCA_021325695.1 Steroidobacteraceae bacterium
AGGCCGCGATGCGGCCAAGAGAAAGGGCGCCACTGGCGCCCTTTTCGTTCATGCCGCCAACGTTCCCGGCTGCGTTCCGACTATTCACTATTCACTGATCACTGCTTCTTGTTGCCCCGCTGCAGCCGCCCGATCAGCTCGCGCAGGAACACCTTGTTGAAGCGCAGCTGGCAGGAGATCGACGCCTGTTCGATCAGCGTCGCGGTCACCTTGAGCAGCGTGACCGCCTCCTCCGCCTCGGCGGTAGTGTCGCGGCGCGACCCCTCCGCGTAGCTGGCCTCACCGAAGCAGCCGCCGGTCGGAATGGTGCCCACCGTCTCGCCGCCGCGGCCCATGCGGACGTTGCCCGACACGACGATGTAGAAGCGGTCGTCGATTTCGCCGGCGCGCAGGATGGAATCGCCCGGCTGGTAGTCGCACCAGGTGCCCGCGCGCATGACCTCGCGGATCTCCGAGTGCGAGAAATCGTGGAAGAAGCGGAGCTTGCGCAGCACCGCGAAGCGTTCTTCGTCGTCGATCTCGGCCTGGCTCGCGCGCAGTTTCTGGTGCACGCGCGTGAGCTCGGCGGCGAATTCGTTGCCGGTTCGATAGCGTGCGTTCGGCTCCTTCTCGAGCGCCTTGAACACGACCTGCTCGAGTTCCTCGGGAATCTCGGCCCGCACGCTGCGCAACGCCTCGGGCGTCTGCTGGACGACCTGCCGCAGCAGCTTGCCGAGCGCCCCGGCACGGAACGGGCGCTGGCCGCAGAGCATTTCGTACATGACCGCGCCGAGCGAGTAGAGATCGGACCGCGCATCGAGCTCGAGCCCCTGCACCTGCTCCGGCGACATGTACGCGGGACTGCCGGCGACGCCCTCCAGGCGCGAAACGTCGGAGTCCGCGACCAGCGCGATGCCGAAGTCGACGATGCGCACGTCGCCTTCCTGCGTCAGCAGGATGTTCGAGGGCTTGATGTCGCGATGGACCACGCCGCGCGAATGCGCGTAATGGAGCGCCTTCGCGCACTTGTACATGATCGACACGACCTGGTCGATCGGCAGCAGGCTGGTGCCGCGGCAGTACTGGTTCAGGGTACGCGCGCCGTGGATGTGCTCGGTGACTACGTAGCGGCGACCGTCCTCCTCGCCCGCGTCGTAGATCGGCACGATGTTCGGGTGCTGGAGCTTGCCGACCATCTTCGCCTCGCCGAGGAACATGCGGCGGGCGTTGCGCCCCTCGGCGTCGTCGTTGGTCGTCGCGTGGTAGAGCTTGATCGCGACGTCGCGACCGTAGAAGGGGTCGTGCGACAGATACACGGCACCCGTGCTGCCACGACCGACCTCGTGCACGACGTAGTACTTGCCGATGCGGTCGGGCGTCGTCTGCCGCGGGTCGATCGGCAGGATCTGCGTCTGCACCGCGGGGTTGATTTTTCTTGCGTGACTCACGTCGTGTAAGGTCGGATCAGCAGCAGGACGGCGACGGCCCACAGCGCGGCCAGGATGTCGTCGAGCATAATGCCCGCTCCGCCCCGCATTCCGTGATCAACCTCGCGGATCGGCCAGGGTTTCCAGACGTCGAACAACCTGAACAACGCAAACGCCAGCGCGATGCCCCACCACGTCGCAGGCGCGGCAAGCATGACGATCATCATGCCGGCGATTTCGTCCCACACGATGGCCGGGTGGTCGTGCACGTCGAGACGACGCGCGCTCTCGCCGCAGATCCACACGCCGCCGAGCGACGCCAGCGCCGCGGCGCCTGCGGCGGCCCACCAGCCGGCCTGCAGCACCAGCAGCGCGAGCAGCAATCCGACGATCGAACCGAACGTACCCGGCGCGACCGGCGCGAGTCCGGAACCGAATCCCAATGCGAGCAGATGCACCGGCTCGCGCAACGCGGCAGGCGGGATTCGCGTGCGCGCCCGCTCGGCACGCGAACGCGTCGGCCCCGGGCCGGGATCAGTGGGCGAAGTGGTCATAACCGCCACCGGTCACGGGTTCCTCGCGGCCTTCCCGCAGGCAGCGCACACCCTCGCCCGCAACGATGCGGCCGATTCGGTGCACGGCGCACCCGGCCTGCTCAGCGATTTCGGCCGCACGCGCTGCCGCACCGTCGGCGGGCATCGTGAAGAGCAGTTCGTAGTCGTCGCCGCCGTGCAGCACCAGGCGCTCGCACTGCGCCCGGTCGTACGCGTCCGCGAGCATTGGTGCGATCGGCAGCCGCTCCAGCTCGAGGACGGCGCCGACCGTGCTGGCGCGAGCGAGCTTGTCGAGGTCGCCGAGCAACCCGTCCGAGACGTCCATGGCTGCGGAGGCGCGGCCGCGCAATGCGCGCCCGAGGGCCAGCCGAGGTTCGGCGAACAACATGCGTTGGACCCGCGGGTCGCGCGACTCGAACGTCATCACGCCGCGCCGGAGCAGGTCGAGCCCTGCCGCGGCCACGCCCGGCGTGCCCGAAACGTAAACCGCGTCGCCCGGCTTCGCGCCGCTGCGCCGCAGTGCCGCGTCGGCCGGCACGAACCCCAGCACCGCGACCGTCACGACGAGCGGGCCCGAGACGGTGTCCCCCCCGACCAGCGCGACACCGTGCCGCGTCGCGAGTGCGTGCAGGCCGCCCGCGAACTCCTCGAGCCAGCGCTCGTCGGGATCGGGCAATGACAGCGCGAGCAGCGCCCACGCCGGGTCCGCGCCCATGGCCGCGAGGTCGCTCAGGTTGACCGCGAGCGCGTTGTGGCCGACCGACAATGGCGGGGTTCCGGGCAGGAAGTGCCGACCCTCGACGAGCGTGTCCGTGGCCGCGACCAGCGCCTGTCCTGGCGGCGGCGCAAGCAACGCCGCGTCGTCGCCGACGCCGAGCAGCACGTCGCGGCGCGGCGTGGCCCGCGTGAAGTAGCGGGCGATGACTTCGAACTCTCCGAGGGGCACTGGGGACTGTCCCCCTATTGCGGGCTCAAATCGAAATAGGGGAGTGTCCCCTATTCGCTGGCATAGGGGAGTGTCCCCTGTTCACTCGCGGCGCGCGCGCTGTGCCGCGGCCTGCTCCGCCGCGCGCAGGCTGCGGGCGGCGCGATCGAGCACGGCATTGATGAACTTGTGGCCTTCC
>JAJTCR010000361.1 GCA_021325695.1 Steroidobacteraceae bacterium
GCGACGTACGCGTGGTTCTCGCCGCAGACGACGACGTCGGCCAGCAGCGGCGCCGTGGCCTCGAGCACCTCGGCACGCACGCGCCCGGCCGCGACCCACGTGCCCGTGGTGAGCTTGAATTCCTCGGCCAGGCGGCCCGCGAACTTGAGGCCCTTGCCGATGTCGTCCGGGTCGTGGAACTGTGCGGTGTCGCCGGTGCGGTAGAACCCTTCGTCGTCGAAGATGGCGCGGTTGGCTTCAGGGCTGCCGAGATAGCCGGGCGTCACGATCTGCCCGCGCACCAGCACTTCATAGCGCGGCCCGCGCGGCACGAGCTTGAGCGTCATCCCCGGCATCGGCAGCCCGATGCCGACTTCCTCGGTCGGGAAGTAGATCGACATGCAGCCCGACGCCGTCTCGGTGGCGCCGTAGCCGGTCGTGAAGAAGATGCGCTCGCCGATCGTCGCGACCGCAAGTCGCTGGAAGCGGTCGTACAGCGCCTGCGGCAGGCCGGCGCCGCCGTACAGCGCGATGCGCAGCCGGCTGAAGAACCGCTCGCGCAGGTCGGCGTCGGCCTCGAGCGCCTCGACCAGCATCGCGTACCCGAACGGCACGTTGATGTAAAAACCCGGCGGAATCTCGCGCAGGTTGCGCAAGGATTCCTCGAACTGACCGGGCAGCGGGCGGCCCGCGTCGATGTAGAAGCTGCCGCCGCTGCAGAGCGTCGCAAACTGGTTGCAGGCGCCGGAAACGTGGCTCCACGGCAGCCAGTCGAGCATCGTTTCGCTCCAGCCTGCCGTCAGCGCCAGCACCTGGCGTGCCTGTGCCACGTTGGCGGTGACCATGCGCTGCGTCTGGATCACGGCCTTGGGCATGCTGGTCGAGCCCGAGGTCAGCATGTAGAGCGAGTGCGCGTCCGGGTCGAGTGCGTCGATGGACGCCGCAACGGCGGCGGTGACCGGGGTTGCCAGCACCTCGGACCACGCGGTCGCGGGGCGACTGAGTTGCGACGGGTCGGTGGTGACGATTTCGGCGTCGCCGAAATCGACGGTCTCGAGCGCGCGCTTGAACGTGGCCGTGGGCTCGGCGAACACCACCGCGGGACGCACCAGGGCGATGACGTGACGCAGGCGGCCGAAATCGCCCGGCATCAGCGAATAGTTGGCGCTCACCGGACACACCGGCACGCCGGCGGCCATCGCCCCGAACTTGACCTCGGCGTGCGCGACCGAATTCCCGGACAGGATCAGCAGCGAGCGTCCCGGCGGCAGCGACCTGTCGAGCAGCCACTGCGTGACGGCGTCGGCGGCGCGCTTGAACTCGCCGTAGGTGTGCTCGACCCAGGGGCCGCCCCGGCCCGCGCGCTCCGCGATGCACGGACGGTCCGGATCGCGCTGCGCCCAGTCGGCGAGTTGCGCGGGGAAGCTCGGCACGAACGGGGCCAGCTCGGCGACCGGCTCCATCACGAGCGTGCCGTCAGCGCGGCGCTCGACGCGCATCTCGGCGGGCGGGAAGAACGTCGTGCGAAACGGTGCCCGCGTCGGCGCGCCGGCAGCGGCGTTGCCCTGCGACGTCATGGGCGGTCGTACGAGAGGTCCTGGCGGTCCTTGCGCGCCAGGTGCATGCCGGGACGTGCTGGATCGAACAGGCCCAGGCACCAGCCTTCGTTCGACGGCGTGTCGCGGTTCCAGTCGAAGACCGTCCGGCGATGAGCGATGCGCCAGGCCCCGTCGCGTCGCTCGAAGCGGTCGACCAGCCGGCCGCCGGTGAAGGTGTCGGTCGCGACGTCACCCTGACGCAGGCGAGCGAAGGTCCAGACGTACGTCTCGACCCAGGCGACCTGGCCACGGGCATCGAATTCGATGTGACTCGACCCGAGCAGGTGCTGCATGGCGTCCATCTGGCGGATGCGGATCACCGCTCCGTCCACGTACTCGTGCGCATTGCCGGTGTAGTTGCCGCCGTGCTCCTCGATCGCGTCGGCGTGGTAGCACGACCGCAGCAGCTCTGCGTCCGCGCGGTCGACGCCACGCGCATAGCGCGACAACACGTCGTGGATCTCGTCGCGGGCGAGCAGGCGCTCGAGCTTCGCTGCGGAGTCGTCCCGGTCGTCACCCATGCTGTCGCTCCCCGCCGGATCGTGCATCATGCACAGAGGCTTGCTTAACAAGACTGAAAGGAAATCTGCCAATGGTCAAGTCGTCCGCCGACGCGCCAGGGCGTGTCGTGATCGTGACCGGGGCCGGCACCGGGCTCGGTCGAGCGTACGCGCTGCGACTCGCCGCCGACGGCCTGCGCGTGGTCGTGAACAACCGTCGGCGCGAGGTCGACGAATCCGGCCGCGGCAGCGCCGACCGCGTGGTCGAGGAAATCCGCGCCGCCGGTGGCAACGCGATCGCGAACTACGACGACGTCTGCGACGAGGGCGCCGGCCGCCGCATGGTGCACCAGGCGCTGGAGGCGTGGGGACGGCTCGACGCGCTCGTCAACACTGCCGGGGTCGACCAGCACGCTGCGTTCCACAGGATCGGCCTGGACGAGTTTCGTCGCATCGTCGAGGTCAACCTGATGGGCACGGTCGCGGTCACCCATGCCGCGTGGCAGCACCTGCGGGAGGCGGGGCACGGTCGCGTGGTCGTCTCGACCTCCTCGGCAGGCCTGCATGGGCTGCACGGCCTGACGGCGTACGCGGCGTCGAAAGCCGCCCTGGTCGCCTTCTCACGCTCGCTCGCCGCGGAGGGCCGTTCCCGCGACGTGTTGTGCAATGCAATAGCACCCTACGCGGCGACGCGCATGACCTCGGCGCACGTCACCGACCCGGAGGAGCGGAGCGCGACTGCGCCGGAACTCGTCGCGCCGCTCGTGGCCGCCCTGTTAAGCGAGCGCTCGCGTGTGAACGGCGAGGTGTTCGTCGTCGGCCGCGGTTGGGCCCGGCACGCCGCCGTGGTCGAGCTCGACCGGCTGATACGTGTCGGCGACGGCGCGTCGCACGACGATGCGTCCGCGCAACTGATGCGCGAGGCCCTCATCGTCCCCGGGGTGTGCCGCGAGTACCCCGACGGTCGGGCGTCGTACGACGACTTTGGCGCACGCGTCGTCGCGCTTGCCTCCGCGCAACCGACGACCGACCACATCGCACGTCCGAGAAGGGGGATCTCTCCGATGACTCTGCATCGCATGCTTGGTTCTGCCCGTGGCCCGACACCGTTGGCCTGCGCCGTCGCGAGCATCCTGGCGGTTTCCGCCGCGCTGCCGGCCGTAGCGCAGGAAGGCGGCGGCCTCGAAGAGGTCGTCGTCACGGCCCAGCGTCGCGAGACCGACCTGCAGACGACGCCGATCGCCATCTCGGCGTACTCCGGCGAGACGCTCGCCGAGGACAAGATCTTCTCGGTCTCGGATCTCGCAAATAGCGTCCCGGCGTTCTCCCTGACGGCGCTGACTCCGTTGGATGCGGAACTCAACATCCGCGGCATAACCAACACGCGCCTCGACTCGCCGACGGCCGACCCGTCGGTCGGCACGTTCGTCGATGGCGTCTACATCGGCCGAACCGGCGATTACAACCTCGACTTCTACGACATCGAGCGCATCGA
>JAJTCR010000362.1 GCA_021325695.1 Steroidobacteraceae bacterium
CAGAACAGTGGCGATTCCTTCGGCACGCCGAACTCGTGCGAAGACACCAGCTCGTCGAAGTGTCGCGAGAGCCCGGTCTCCGCGTCCTTGACCCGCAGGCTGAGCGGGTGCGCGTTGGTCGTGAGCAGCGTGCGCTTGCCGGTCGAGCGCAGCAGGTCGAGGAATTCCGCAGCGCCGTCGAGGTAGCGGATCTGGTGGCGCAGCTCGTGCTTGAGTGCGGGCACGTCGAACCCGAGTTGCTCGCTCCAGTGATCGACGCAGTACCACTCGAGGGTGCCGCGGCGGGCGTCGAACAACGGTTTGAGCTCGGCGAGCGCCGCGACGGGGTCGAGCCCGCGCGCGGCACCCCAGCGGCGCGGCAGCAGTTCGAGCCAGAAGACGTTGTCGAAGTGCAGGTCGAGCACCGTCCCGTCCATGTCGAGACAGACGTTGTCGATGCGGCGCCAGTCGGGCGCGGTCGTAGGACGAACGGCTGGGTTCGCTGTCACGAGGGCTACCCACGTTGTTGCCCGAGGTTCGCAAGCTCGTCGCCGCCGCCGGCACCGCGATCCTCGAGGTCTACGCCGGTGCGCACGACGTGCAGTACAAGAGCGACGATTCGCCGATCACGCGCGCCGACCGCGCCGCCCACGAGATCCTCAGCGCCGGACTGCGCGGGTTGTCGCCGGAGATCCCCGTGCTGTCGGAGGAGTCTGCCGAGGAGCACGCGATCGAGGTGCGCCGCCATTGGCGCGAGCTCTGGCTGGTCGATCCGCTCGACGGCACCAAGGAATTCATCAGCCGCAACGGCGAGTTCACCGTGAACGTCGCGCTCGTGCGCGAACATCGGCCCGTGCTTGGCGTGGTCGCGGCGCCGGTGCTCGGCCTGACCTACTACGGCGCGGAGGGAGTCGGCGCGTTCGTCGCGCAGGAAGGCGAGCCAGACCGCGCGCTGAACGTACGGCGGCCGGCGGCCAGCCCGCTCGTCGTCGTCGGCAGCCGTTCGCACCGGGGCGACTCGCTCGACGGCGTGCTCGGCCGGCTCGGCCCGCACGAAATGCGCCCGATGGGCAGCTCGCTCAAGTTCTGCCTCGTCGCGGAGGGCACGGCGGACTTCTATCCGCGCCTGGGACCGACCTCGGAATGGGACACGGCCGCGGCGCAAGCTGTCGTCGAGGCGGCCGGCGGCGCGGTCACGACCGTGGACGGCAAGCCGCTGCGGTACAACGAGCGGGACACGCTGCTGAACCCGCATTTCCTGGTCTACGGGGACCCGAACCGCGACTGGCACCGGCTGTTCTGACCGGTCCGATGGAGCTGTCGTGGGGCCTGCTGCTGCTCGTGGCCGCGATGGGCGCCTTCGCGCTGTTCTGGCACGACACGCTCGGTGCACGCGACCTTGCGAACGACGCGGCGCGTGAAACCTGCGAGTCCACCGGCGCGGCACTGCTCGACGGCACCGTCTCGTTCCACCGGCTGCGGTTCGTGCGTGGCGACGGGGGGCGGCCGGCACTCGAGCGCACTTACCTGTTCGACTATTCCGACGACGGCGTCACGCGCCGTCAGGGCTTCGTCGTGGTCTGCGGCCGGAGGGTCGAGAGCGTCGGCCTGCAGTAGCCCGGCCTATCCCCTTTTGGTCGGCGGGGAGTAAAGTAAGGGCTTCGTTCCCCCGACACGCCTTACCGACCGCTGCAAATGCCAGAGATCAAGGACAACGTCGACACCGAGACGTTCCAGCACCTGCAGCGACTGCGCAGCCTGCGCATCGAGCACCGCGACCTCGACGACGTGATTCACCGCCTGCAGCTCGACCTCTACGTCGACCAGGTGCAGTTGCGCCGCCTCAAGAAACGCAAGCTGCTGCTCAAGGACCAGATCGCGCGACTCGAGAGCCAGTTGATCCCGGACCTGAACGCGTGACGTCGGGATGCAGAAACCGCTGCAGGTGATCAGCGATGCTCTGACCACCCTGCAGGTGCCGGAAAACGCCCTGCAGGTCGTCCTGATCGTAGCCGCCGTCACGCTCGGCTGGTGGGCCGCGAAGTACGTACGCGCCCGCATCACGGTTTCGCCCGACCCCGACAATATCCCGGACCGGCTCCGCGAGCTGCTTTACGTCGGGGCGCCGCAGTCGCTGATCCTCGCCGTGGTCGCCACGCTCGACGGCCTCATGCACGCGTTCGGGCTCAAGGCGAACATGCTCGACGCCGCGGTGCAGCTCGTCGGCCTGCTGCTGCTGATCCGGGTCACGGTGTACGTCGTCCGCGTCTCGCTGGGCGCGCGCACGCGGCTCAAGGGCTGGGGCGTGCCGATCACGGCCGTCATCTGGGTCTTCGTGGCCCTGCACGTGCTCGGCTGGGGCGACGAGGTCATCGACGCGCTCGACAGCATCGGCCTGAACGCCGGCAAGACGCGGATCTCGGTCTGGTCCGTGATGAAGCTGCTCGTGACGGTGAGCTTCTTCGTGATCGCCGCGATGTGGGTGTCGCGCTGGCTCGAGAGGCGCGTGCTCAAGCTCGACGCGCTCGCGCCCACGATGCGCATCGGCATCGCGAAGTTCCTGCAGGCGTTCCTGGTCGGCCTGTCGGTGCTGGTCGGGCTCAATGCGGCCGGGCTCGACCTCACCACGCTCAACGTGCTCACGGGTGCGATCGGCATCGGTCTCGGTTTCGGCCTGCAGAGCATCGCGGCCAACTTCGTCAGTGGGTTCGTGCTGCTGATGGACCGCTCGATCAAGCCGGGCGACGTGATCAGCTTCACTGGCATGCCTGGCACCACGACCGAGGGTTTCGGCTGGGTCGAGGAACTGCGCGGGCGGTACGTCGTCGTGCGCGACCGCGACGGCGTCGAGATGCTCGTGCCGAACCAGAACCTGATCACGAACCCGGTCATCAACTGGAGCTACACCGACCCGCGCGTGCGACTGAAGCTGCCGGTGCGCTTGAGCTACAAGGACGATCCGGAACTCGCGATGAAGCTGCTGCTCGATGCCACCGTGGACCACCCGCGCATCATTCGCGAGCCCGCGCCGGTTGCGCGGCTGATGGGATTCGGCGACCACGGCATCGAACTCGAGCTGCGCTTCTGGATCCCCGATCCGCAGGAAGGCGTCAACAACGTGCGCTCCGACGTCAACCGGATGATCTGGAAGCTGTTCCGCGAGCACGGCCTGACGATCCCGGTCGCGCAGCGCGAGATTCGCGTCGAAATGGGCACTTCGGAGGTGCCGGCGCCGATTTCGCCGCCGCGCACCTGACCGTGATGCCGGTCGAGGTCGCCGCTGAGCTGCGGATCCCCGACGAATTGCTCGAGTTCCGCGCCGTGCGGGCCTCCGGTCCCGGGGGCCAGAACGTCAACAAGGTTTCCAACGCGGTGGAGCTGCGTTTCGACTCGGCACGCTGGGACGTGCTCTCCGCGGCGGCGCGGTTGCGCCTCCAACGGATCGCCGGGCGGCGCATGACCGCGGCGGGGCTGATCGTGATCGACGCACAGCGCCTGCGCTCGCT
>JAJTCR010000363.1 GCA_021325695.1 Steroidobacteraceae bacterium
AACGCAAGCCGCCAGAGCCTGTTCCGCCGTCTCGGTGGCAACGGTGCGAAGGTGATGCCGTTACCGATGATGAACATCAGCAACGGCGGCGCCCACGCCGACAACAGCGTCGACATCCAGGAATTCATGGTGCTGCCGGTCGGCGCCCCGAACTTCGCCGAGGCGCTGCGCTACGGCGCCGAGATCTTCCACACACTCAAGAAGGTGCTGCACGAGCAGGGCCTCGCCACGGCGGTCGGCGACGAGGGCGGCTTCGCGCCAAACCTGCCGTCGAACGAGGCGGCGCTCGAGACGATCCTGCAGGCCGTCGATCGTGCAGGCTTCAAGCCCGGCCGTGACGTGTACCTCGGCCTCGACGTGGCGAGTTCGGAGTTCTTCCGGGACGGCGCGTACCACCTCGAGTCCGAAGGACGCACGTTCAGCCCGTCGCAATTCGTCGACTACCTCGAGGGCCTCGTCAATCGCTACCCGATCGCCACGATCGAGGACGGGATGGCGGAAGGGGACTGGGACGGTTGGGCGACGCTGACCGAGCGTCTCGGCAAGCGCATCCAGCTCGTCGGCGACGACCTCTTCGTCACCAACACGAGGATCCTGCGCGAGGGCATCGACAAGCGCATCGCCAATTCGATCCTGATCAAGCCGAACCAGATCGGCACGCTGACCGAGACGCTCGAGGCGATCGAGATGGCGACGGCCGCGGATTACAGTGCCGTGGTGTCGCATCGTTCCGGCGAGACGGAGGACAGCACGATCGCGGACATCGCGGTCGCCACGCGCGCGAGCCAGATCAAGACGGGATCGCTGTGCCGCTCCGACCGCATCGCGAAGTACAACCAGCTGCTGCGCATCGAAGCCGAACTCGGCAAGGACGCGTCCTATGCCGGCCGCGACGCCTTCCCGGTGCCGATCGCCACGAGCTGCGCCTGACGTGTCCGCGATTCTGCTAACCTACTGAACTCATGGTGCTCCGCATCGTTGCCGGCCTGTTGTTTGCAGCACTGCTGGTGCTGCAGTACCGCATCTGGGCGTCACCGAGCGGCATGCGCGAAGTGTGGCGACTCGAGCGCACGATTGAGGCGCAGGTCGACGAGAACGAGCGACTGGCCGAGCGCAACCGGACGCTCGCCGCGGAGGTGCGGGACCTCAAGGACGGCAAGAAAGCCATCGAGGAGCGCGCCCGCACCGACCTCGGCATGGTCCGCGCCAACGAAACCTTCTTCCAGGTCGTGCCCCCGTCGAGCTCCGGCGTGCCGGACCCGACGCAGGCCGCACCGATCGGGCAAAGGACGGCCCAGGCCGACTTGCCGTGACGCGGCGCTGGGCCGTCGTGCCGGCGGCCGGGCAAGGCTCGCGTTTCGGCGCCAGTGTCCCGAAGCAATACGCGCCCCTGCTGGGGCGCCCCGTCCTCTCGTGGACGCTGCAGGCGCTGCTGGCCGAGGAGAGCCTCGCCGGCATCGTCGTGGCGCTCGCCGACGTGGACGGCCGCTGGGCCAGCCTCGAGGAAGCCCGCGATCCCCGGATCGTCACCTGCGCCGGTGGCGACCGTCGGGAGCGCTCGGTCGCCAACGCACTTGCGGCGCTGGCCGGTCGTGCGGCCGAGACCGACTGGGTGCTGGTGCACGACGCCGCGCGGCCGTGCCTGCGTCACGACGACCTGCAGGCGCTCTTCAGCGAACTGCGGGACGACGACCCGGTCGGCGGCCTGCTCGCGGCACCGGTGAGCGACACGCTGAAGCGGGCCGACCGCAAGTCCCGCGTGTGCGAAACCGTGGCGCGCGAGGCGCTGTGGCGCGCGCTCACGCCGCAGATGTTCCGCTTCGGGCTCCTGCAACGCGCGCTGGCGCTCTGCGTCGAACGCGGTCGCAGCATCACCGACGAGGCCTCGGCGATCGAGTCGCTCGGCTTGCGTCCGAAGCTCGTGCGCGGCCACGCCGACAACGTCAAGGTCACCAATCCCGAGGACGCCGCACTCGCCGAGGCGATCCTGCGGTCCCGCGGAGCGAAGCACTGACGAGAACAACAAGGGGGGAGGGACATGAGAGTGGGTTCGGGTTACGACGTGCACGCCTTCGGCCCGGGCGATCACGTAGTGCTTGGCGGCGTGCGCATTCCGCACGACCGCGGCGTGATCGCGTATTCGGACGGCGACGTCGCGCTGCACGCGCTTTGCGACGCCTTGCTCGGGGCGATGGCGCTTGGCGACATCGGCGAGCATTTCCCGGACAGCGATCCACGCTGGAAGGGCGCCGACAGTCGGCGCTTCCTGCGTCATTGCGGGTCGCTGATGCGCGATCGCGGCTGGCGGCTCGTGAATGCGGACCTCACGATCGTCGCCGAGGGGCCGCGCATCGGGCCGCACCGGGTACAGATGCGCCAGAACGTGGCCGACGACCTGGGCGTGCGCATCGACCGTGTGAACGTCAAGGCAACGACGACAGAGGGGCTCGGTGCGGTCGGGCGAGGCGAAGGCCTCGCATGCCAGGCGGTGGTGCTGATCGCCTACGGCGACAACGGCAAGTCGCACAACCACTGAGCGCGCGGGAATGACCGGGCCGATCGTGCCATCGGCGCCGCGCGCGCAACGTCACGCCCTGGCGACGGGGCGCATCCGCGTCGCGCCCGAGGATTTCTTCGTGGAGGAAGTGCTCGGCTTCGAGCCGGACGGGTCCGGTGCGCACGGACTGCTCGCGGTCGAAAAGTGTGGAGCGAACACGGGCTGGGTCGCGGCGCAACTCGCGCGTCACGCGGGCGTGCAGGCGCGCGACGTCGGCTTCAGCGGGCACAAGGATCGCCATGCACTCACCAGGCAGGCGTTCACGCTGCCGTTGCCCGTCGATTTCGCCGTCGAGCGGTGCCGTGAATGGCGCGGCGAAGGGTACGTCGTGCTGGCGGCGGCGCGTCATGCGCGCAAGCTGCGCCCGGGATCCCACCGCGGGAATCGCTTTGTGCTGCGCGTTCGCGAGTTGCGGGGCGATCGTTCGTCGCTGGAGCAATGCCTGCGCGAGGTCGCCGCGCAAGGTGTGCCGAATTACTTCGGCCCGCAGCGTTTCGGCCGTGACGGCGCGAACCTTC
>JAJTCR010000364.1 GCA_021325695.1 Steroidobacteraceae bacterium
CCTGCCGTCGGCTCGTCGAGGAACAGCAGCACCGGGTCCAGCGCGAGCGCGCGCGCCAGCGCGGCACGCTTGACCATGCCGCCCGAGAGCTGTGCGGGGAACTTCGCCCCCGCCTCGACCGGCAGGCCGACCATGCGCAGTCGCAACTCGGCGAGGCTCTGCAACGTCGCCTCCTCGAGCTGCATGGCTTCGACCAGCGGCAGAATGATGTTCTCGCGCACCGTGAGCGACGTGAACAGCGCGCCATGCTGGAACGTCACGCCGTAGCGTCGCTTGACTTCGCGCAGCTCGCGATCCGACATGCCGGTGATGTCGCGGCCCTCGAGCTCGACCGCGCCCGCGTCGGGCTGGCGCAGCCCGAGCATGGTCTTGAGCAGCACGGACTTGCCGCTGCCCGACCCGCCGACGATGCCGAACACCTCGCCGGCGCGGACGTCGAATGAAACGCCGTCGTGGACGGTCTGCGCACCGAAGCGGTTGACTACGTCGCGCACCGAGATCACGACGTCGGAGGGCGTCGCCGCCATCAGAAGTCGATCTCCAGGAAGAAGATCGCAAACAGCGCGTCAGCGAAGATCACCAGGAAGATCGACTGCACCACCGCCACGGTCGTGAGCCGCCCGAGCTCGCGCGACGACTCGCGCACCTGCAGTCCGCGCAACGTGCCGGTCAACGCGATCAGCAAGCCGAACACCGGCGCCTTGACGAGCCCTGCCCAGAACGTCGTCGGCGAGATGGCATCGTCCAGGCGCTGGAAGAACTGCGGCCACGGCAGGTCGATCAGGTAGCGGGCAAGCAAACCGCCGCCGAGCAGCCCCATGAAGTCCGCGACGATCGTCAGCAGTGGCAGGGCGATCACGAGGCCTAGCACGCGCGGCAGCACGAGGACCTCGTACGGGTTCAGTCCCATCGACTCGAGCGCGTCGATCTCGTCGTTGAGTTTCATGACGCCGATCTCGGCGGCGAAAGCGCTGCCCGTGCGCCCGGCCACCATGATCGCGGTGAGCAGGACGCCGAGCTCGCGCAGCACGCCGAGCGCGACGAGGTCGACCGTGAAGATCTCCGCGCCGTACGGCCGCAGCTGCTGCGCGCCGATGTAGGCCGAGATCACGCTGATCAGGAACGCAATGACGGCCACGACCGGCACCGCCTGGTAGCCGGTCTCGTACGCGTGACGCACGACCGAGGCGATGCGCAGGCGACGGAGCGACCGCCAGGCCTCGCTCGCGGTTTCGATCAGCGCGCCACCGTACGTGAGCGCCTCGTACCATGTGTGGAACCGCTCGTGGAGCGCGTGGCCGAACCGGACGAGCCACGAGCGCGGCGTTTCGGGTTCGAGGTCCGTCGCCTCGTCGTGCGCGAGCAACTCGGCGAGGTACGCGAAATGCCCCGGCGTTTCGCCGGTCAGCGCGGGTGCCGACTGGCCGGCCGTCGAGGTCCGTGCGATGGAGCGTTCGAGCAGCCAGGCCGGACCGATGTCCAGGCGCCCGACCTGGGTCAGGTCGAGCGTGCGTGCCCCGGCGCGCGACCAGCCCGCGAGCGCGCGCTCGAGCGCATCGAGGTCGAGTGCGCGGCAGTCGCCCGACAGGCGCAGCGTCCCCGTGCCCGCATCAACGTGCGCCTGGAATTCACCCGCGTCTGGCATGGTGATAATGCGAGTCGGTTCGACGCAGTCGCGCCGGGTGTCGGGGAGCGCGCGTGCGTTCCATGGTCATCGAGCGCGCATCGACGTGCGACCTCCGTCGCCGGTTCCGTGACCGCCGGAATGCTAGCATCGGCAAGACGGCGACGTGAGGCCCGATGCCCGGCGATTTCCTCACCCAGATCCTGATCCTGCTCGCGGGTTCGCTGCTCGTGCTGAGCATCGTGCGTCGTTTCCGCCTGCCGCCGATCCTGGGCTACCTCGTCGTCGGCATGCTGCTGGGGCCGCACTCGCTCGGGCTGGTCTCCAACGACGAGTCGATCCACCGGCTGGCCGAGATCGGCGTCGTCTTCCTCGTCTTCACGCTCGGTCTCGAGTTCTCGCTCGCGCGCATGGTCGCGATGAAGTCGGAGGTGCTCGGCGTCGGCGGCCTGCAAGTGCTGCTGTGCAGCCTCGTCTTCGGCGGCATGGCCTACGCGGCCGGCATCGAGCCGGGCGCGGCGGTGGTGATCGGCGGTGCACTCGCGATGTCGTCCACGGCGATCGTGCTGCGCCAGCTCGGCGACCAGCTCGAGCTGACCCGCACGCACGCCCGGCTCGCGCTCGGCGTGCTGCTGTTCCAGGACCTCGCGTTCGCGCCGCTGCTCGGGCTCGCCACCGCACTCGACAGCGGCGACGTGCCCGGACCGCTGTGGCTGCTCGGCATGGCCGGGCGCGCAGTGCTCGCGCTGCTCGTGGTGCTGGTGCTCGGACGTTTCCTGGCGCGTCCGCTGTTTCGCGAGATCACGCGCGACCGCAGCACGGAGACGTTCACGCTGACCGTGCTTTTCGTGTCGCTCGCCGGCGCCTGGGCGACGCATCAGCTGGGACTGTCGATGGCGCTCGGCGGGTTCCTCGCCGGCATGCTGCTCGCGGAGACCGAGTTCAAGCACCAGACCGAAGCGGTCATCAAGCCATTCCACGACATCCTGCTCGGCGTGTTCTTCGTCTCGGTCGGCATGCTGCTGGACCTCGGTCGGCTGCTGGCGCAGCTGCCGCTCGTGTTGCTGGTGCTCGTCGTCCTGCTGGCGACCAAGACGCTCATCGTCACGTTCGTCGTGAGCCGCTTCGTGCCGAACACGCGCAAGGCGCTGCGCACCGGCATCGTCGTGAGCCTCGGCGGCGAATTCGGCTTCGCGCTGCTCACGCTGCTGCTGCGCGGCTCGGCGGTACAGCCGCAGATCCTGCAGGTGCTGTTGACGGCCATCGCGCTGAGCATGCTCGTGGGGCCCCTGCTCGTGCGGTACAACAAGCTCATCGCCGACACGCTGCTGCGACGCGACGTCACGACGACGTCCGACATGGCGCTCGAGACCGTGGGCACGCGCGACGTCGCGGCACGGGAGCACATCATCATCTGCGGCTTTGGCCGGGTCGGGCAGAACCTCGCCC
>JAJTCR010000365.1 GCA_021325695.1 Steroidobacteraceae bacterium
GAGCGCCTCCCGGCCCGCCGCACTGAGCGCGATCGTGGGACACTCGACGTTCGAGCGAACGTCCTCGAGCCAGCCGCGTCGACGCAGCGCTTCCACCGCAGCCGCGAGCTCCGACGACGGGCACAACAGCGACCGCGCGAGGCAGTGCGGCGAAAGTGATGCCCCGTGCAGCAGGTCGAGCAACCGGCGCTCGATCGAGCCGAGGCCGGCGTGAGCGAGCCGCTCGGCCCGCAGGTCGTGCGCGGCCTCGCACAGGCGTCGCGCTTCCCGCAGCAGTTCCGTCACCAGCGTCCTGCTCATCCTTGCACCTCCCGCGATGCGAAACCTGGACTCGTGACGCCACGCACGATCAGCCAGCCGGCGAGCGCGAGGAGGCACAGCCCCATGGGCGTCAGCAACGACATGACGATCCGCCCACCGAGGAGCGGCCCGAGCGCAGCCGCGACGAGGAGCGCGGACGCGACCGCGCCAGCTCCGGCCAGCATCCGCGGCACGAGTCGTGCCCGCAGCAGGCCGAGGAAGAGCGCGACGTACCCCATGCCGCCCAGCAGGATCTGCGTGTAGTGGGCGGCGCTACGCAGCGCGCGCAACGTGATGCGCAGCGGTTCGATCACTCGCGTGTCCGTCGCACCGGCGTCGTGAAACGCCTGGCTCAGGGCCAGCATCGCGCGGATCGCCGCGCCCTCGAGCACGGCGGCCGCCAATCCGACCACGGCGATCACGACGAAGGCCCACGCGAACGCTCGCGCGCTGATCGGCGCAATGGACAGAAACACGAGTGATACCGTCACGGAGCAGGCCGAGCCGACCAGCAAGAGCAGCGTCGCGACCTGGATGTCACGCGCGTGCGCGGCCGCGCTCTGCAAGAACCCCGGCGGGGCCGACAGGGCGGGACCCAGCAGTCCGAAATTGACCAGGGGGCCGACCCCCATCTGTACCAGCAGCAGCAAGCCGATCCAGCGTGCCGGCGTCAGGCCTCGGTTCATCGTCGTGCCTCCGTGTTCGTGACCGGCCCCTGCTGCGGGACCTGCGGCGCATCATCCGTGCACGCACGACCGTTGGACCAGTCGCGTGCGACGAACGGCGGTCTGGCCGGTGCGGGACACGATTGAGGCTCGGGAGCGGCCGTAACACGGGGCCGGAACGCGGGCCGTGCGGGCCGGCAGCCGTTTGCGTTTCGATATAGTCGGTGCATGAACCCCGCCGCCACGCCGCTCGACGCCGCCCGGAACCCGTCTGCTCCGCTCTCGTGGTCCCGCGTCCGCTTCACGCTGATCGCGTCGATCGTGCTCGGCGCGGTGCTGTCGCTGCCGATGGAGACCGCCACCTACATCGTGGTGATCCGCGCCGTGGTCGTAGGCCTCGCCGCGATGCTGGTCTTCAGTGCGATCGAACGCTGGCCCCGCCGGGAGCCACGCTGGATCCCCCGCTGGGTGCTGCAACTGATCGGCATCGTGCTCGTGGTGCCGCTCGCGGCGCTCGTCGCGTACTGGTTGACCACCGGCGGGCACCCGAACTTCCACGAGGAGGAGAAGCGCGTCGTCGGCTACATGATGCTGACGTTCATGGGCGTGTTCTTCGGACCCTGGATCGCGCTCGGCGCACTGCTGCGGCAGCGCGAGGCGTTCGCGCGCACGCAGGCGCTCGCGTTCGACCTCGAGCGCAGCGAACTCGAGCGCAAGGCCGTCGATGCCCGGCTGCGCCTGCTCCAGGCGCAGGTCGCGCCACACTTCCTGTTCAATACGCTCGCGAACGTGCAGGCGCTGGTCGACGCGGGGTCGCCGCAGGCGTCGGACGTGCTCAAGAGCCTGATCGCCTACCTGCGTGCCGCGGTCCCGCGGCTCAATGAACCGGCGACGACGCTCGGACAGGAACTCGAACTCGTGCAGGCATACCTCGAGGTCATGCGGATGCGCATGCCGGACCGGCTCACTTACGCACTGCAGATCGATCGTTCGGCGCGCCATCTCGAGTGTCCACCGATGACGCTGCTCACGCTGGTCGAGAACGCCGTGCGCCACGGCATCGACCCGGGCGAGGAGGGCGGACACATCGACGTGCAGGTCGAGCTGCAGTCCGGTCGCTGCCACGTGCGGGTCGTCGATACGGGCGTCGGATTGCAGTCGACCGGTTCCGGGCTGGGCACCGGGCTGTCGACGCTGAAGGAACGGCTCGCGCTGGCGTTTCGCGGCGACGCGCACCTGCGCCTGACCGAACGCGAGCCGCACGGCGTCGTCGCTGAACTCGATTTCCCGGCGCGCGAGGCGGCGACATGAGCGCGCCGACCCCCACCGCGTTGATCGCGGACGACGAGCCTCTGCTGCGGGACTCGCTCGAACGCATGCTGCAGCCCGCCTGGCCCGAGCTCCGGATCGTCGCGCGCGCGCGGAACGGCCGCGAGGCGGTCGAGCAATTCGAGCAGCATCGGCCCGACGTCTGTTTTCTCGACGTGCACATGCCCGGGCTGAGCGGCGTCGAAGCGGCGGCACGCATCGGCCGGCGCGCGCACCTCGTGTTCGTGACAGCGTACGACCGTTACGCGGTGCAGGCCTTCGCGCAGGGCGTGCTCGATTACCTCGTGAAGCCGGTCGAACCCGCGCGCCTGGCGGACACCGTCGCGCGCTTGCAGGAACGGCTACGGGCAGCCGCACCGGCGACGAACACCGATGCGCTGCTGCGCGAGCTCGCGTTGCAGCTGAAGCAAGGTACGGCGCAGCCGCCGCCGCTGCGCTGGATCCGCGCCTCGGTCGGGACGTCGGTGCGCCTGATCGCGGTCGACGACGTCGATTTCCTCAAATCGGAGGACAAGTACACGGTCGTCGCCTGGCGCGACGAGGCCGGGCAGCCGCGCGAAGCGGTCATCCGCACGACACTCAAGGAACTGGCGCCGCAACTCGACCCGACCCAGTTCGCGCAGGTGCACCGCTCGTACGTGGTCAACCTGCGCGCGATTGCGCAGGTCACGCGCAACCTCAACGAGACCGCCGACATACGCCTCAAGGCCCGCGCGGAGGTGCTGCCGGTCAGCCGCACCTACCTGCACGTGTTCCGCCAGATGTGACC
>JAJTCR010000366.1 GCA_021325695.1 Steroidobacteraceae bacterium
CCGCTCGAGGGCCTCGAGGAAATCGAGATCGACGGCATGATCTACGAAGCGTTCAACACCTCGGGCGGCCTGGGCTCGCTCGCCGACACCTACGGGGACACCGCCCAGACGATGGACTACAAGACCATCCGTTACCCGGGCCACTGCGCGCAGATGCGCCTGCTCATGAACGACCTCAAGCTCAATTTCGACCGCGCGACGCTCAAGCGCGTGCTCGAGAACGCGGTGCCGCAGACGCTGCAGGACGTCGTGATCGTCTACGTGGCGGTCGCGGGACGCCAGCACGGCGAACTGCGCGAGGAGAATTACGTCAGCAAGATCTACCCGCAGGTGATCGCAGGCCGGCTCTGGTCGGCGATCCAGGTGACCACGGCCGCCGGCATCTGCGCCGTCGTGGACCTGGTCATGCAGCACGACGGCAGGTACCGCGGCTTCGTGCGCCAGGAGGACTTCGCGCTCGTCGACGTGCTCGCGAACCGCTTCGGCCGGCACTATGCCGATGGCGTCGGCAAGGAGGTCTCCGCGCGAATGATCGTGGCCGGCACGACAGGCCAGCAGCGCGTCGCGGCAGCGGCGGGAGGTGCGCGATGATCGATGCCTTGCTGCAGAGCCTCGAGCTCGAGAAGACCAACGCCGGCACCTGCTGTGGCGACGGCTGGCTGAACGACGACGACGCGCGATCGATCGAATCGGTCAATCCGACCACCGGCGAGGTCATTGCCCGCGTGCGGGCGACGACGCCCGCGCAGTACGAGCAGGTGATGGCTTCGGCGGTGGCCGCGGCCCGGGTGTGGCGTTCGGTGCCTGCGCCGAAGCGTGGTGAAGCCGTGCGTCTGATGGGCGAGGAACTGCGCAAGCACAAGTCCGCGCTCGGGAGCCTCGTTTCGCTGGAGATGGGCAAGATCAAGGCCGAGGGCGACGGCGAGGTGCAGGAGATGATCGACATCGCCGACTTCGCGGTCGGCCAGTCGCGGATGCTCTACGGCGTGCAGATGCACTCCGAGCGCGCAAACCACCGGATGTTCGAGCAGTGGCACCCGCTCGGCGTCGTGGGCGTGATCAGCGCGTTCAACTTCCCGGTCGCGGTGTGGTCGTGGAACGCCTTCCTCGCCGCGATCTGCGGCAACGCCACTGTGTGGAAGCCTTCGCCCAAGACGGCGCTCTGTGCCGTGGCCGTGCAGCACGTCTGCAACCGCGTGCTCGAGCGTCACGGCTATCCGCCGATCTTCCAGCTGTTCATCGACGACGGCGTGGACCTCGCGGTGCGGTTCGTCGAGGATCGTCGCGTCGACCTCGTCTCGTTCACGGGCTCGACCGCCGTCGGTCGCGACGTCGCGCAGCGCGTCGCCAAGCGACTCGGCAAGTCGCTGCTCGAACTGGGCGGCAACAACGCGATCATCGTCGACGAGTACGCGAACCTCGACCTCGTCGTGCCGGCCCTGGTGTTCGGCGCCGTCGGCACCGCGGGCCAGCGTTGCACGTCGACCCGCCGAGTGTTCGTGCACCAGTCGCGCCTGGCCGAGCTCGAGCGGCGACTCGTCGGCGCCTACAGGCAGGTGCGGATCGGCGACCCGCTGACGCAGGGCACGCTGATGGGGCCGTTGATCGACGGCAACTCGGTGACGCGGTTCGAGGCCGCGGTGGCGCAGGCGGTCGAGAACGGCGGCCGGCTGCTCTGCGGCGGCAAGCGGCTCGACCGGCCCGGCTTCTTCGTCGAGCCCGCCATCGTCGTCGCACGCGGCGAGTGGGAGATCGTCCGCACCGAGACGTTCGGGCCGGTCCTCTACCTGGTCCCGTTCGCCACGCTCGAGGAGGCCATCCAGGCGCAGAACGAAGTCGCGCACGGGCTGTCGTCGGCGATCTTCACGGACCGGCTCCAGCACGCCGAGCGGTTCCTGTCGGCGGCGGGCTCCGACTGCGGCATCGCCAACGTCAACATCGGGACCTCCGGGGCCGAAATCGGCGGCGCGTTCGGTGGCGAGAAGGACACGGGCGGCGGTCGCGAGTCGGGTTCCGACGCCTGGAAGGCCTACATGCGGCGGCAAACCTGCACGGTCAACTGGGGCACCGACCTGCCGCTCGCGCAGGGCATCAATTTCGACCTGTCCGCCTGAAATCCTCGTAGACGTTGCGGACGAAATCGTCCGGCGACACGGCTGCGCCGGGCCGCGCGAACTGCGCGTCGAATTCGGCGGTCGGGTGCGTCGCCTGTACCTGCTCCAGGGCTTGGCCGCTTTCCACGGCCGCGCGCACCTTGCGGCCGACCGCGACGAGCATGTCGCGATACGCCGCGAGGTGTTCCCGGTTCGAGACGGCGCCATGCCCCGGCACGATCACGGTGCTCGCGTTCGACCGCGCCAGCGCCGCCTCGACCGCCGCGACCAGACCGGCCACTGACCCGCCGGCCGCGACATCGACGACCGGATACTGGCCGTTCCAGTAGACGTCACCGAGCGCGACCACGTTCGCAGTCGCCCAGCGCACGGCGAGGTCCGCGCCCGTGTGCGCACTGGTCGCGGGCAACACGTCGAGCCGATCGCCGTTCAGGTGGAGCGCCAGGCGGTCCGTCGTCGTCATGACCGGCAATGCGACCGCCGCGGCGGAACCAGGCTCGGCGACCCTCGCAACGTCCCGGCCGGACCGTTCGCGCAGCCGCTCGTGTCCGACCAGCACCGCGCCACGACCCGCCGCCGCCTCGTTGCCGCCGGTGTGATCGACGTGTCCGTGGGTGTTGATCACGAAGCGCAGCTCGCCGGGTGCGATGCGCGCAACGGTTTCGAGCAACTCCGCCGCGCGATACTCGAGGCCGGTGTCGACCAGCACCGTGCCGTCGGGGCCGGACCAGACGATGACGTTGCCGCCTGCGCCGGAAACCACGCTGAGCCCGGGTCGGACCTGCTGGACCTGCAGCGGCGCGGGAGGCGGCGGCGCCGGCGCCGCCTGTTGCGCGAGCGCGCCGCCGCAGCACGCGCTGCCGAGCAGCACTGCCAGCACCCGTCCGAGCATCGGCGTTCGAGTGAAATCGTCGTGCATCCGCCCACGCTCCTGCACCTGAGAAAAG
>JAJTCR010000013.1 GCA_021325695.1 Steroidobacteraceae bacterium
CGCCGTCCGTCACGACGTTGAGCCCGCCTGCGCCGAGCGGGCCGCGGACGGCAAGTTCCGTGCGCTCGGAGCGCTGCTGCCAGACGAAGCTGCCACTGCCGCCTTCACCCTGCGCCGTGAGTGCGATCCGGCCCTTGGCGATCCATTGCGTGAGTTCGTCGGGATTTGCCGCCCGGCCAGGCCCCGGCACCGAGCCCACCGGGGCGGTGGCGCAGCCGACGAGCAATAGCGCCATGGCATGGAAGAGGAAGACGACGCGGGCCGGGCCAGGCACGGGGCTCACTCTCGCAGCGCTCGGTCAGGGACGAGCGCGTTCGAGCCGTTCGCGCAGCTTGTCGTTGTCCGGATCCTTTTCCAGGGCGGCCGCCCAGGTCCCGCGCGCCGCGTCCTGCTGCCCGAGCGCCCACTGCACCTCGCCGATGTGGAGATCGATCTCGGGATCGGCGGCGGACTTGGCCGCCCGCTGCAGGTATTCGAGGGCCTCGGCGTGGCGGCCTTCCCGGTGCAGGAGCCACCCCATGCTGTCGAGCGTCGCCGCGTTGTCCGGCGACTGCTTCAGAGCAGCGCTCAGCAGCGCGCGGGCTTCGTCGAGATTGCGATCGTTGTCGGCGAGCGTGTACCCGAGCGCGTTCTGCAACTGCGCGTCGCCCGGCCGCTCGGACAGCAATTCGCGCAGCTCACGGATCGCGGCGTCCTGCTTGCCGGTGCGCTCGTAGAAGAAAACCCGGTTCATGCGCAGGTCGATCACGTCCGGATAACGCTGCAATCCCTCGTCATAGACCTGGGCGGCGCGGCGATCGTCATCCTTGCTCGAGAGGAGCGCGGCCTTGGCCGCGTAGACGTCAGGTCCGAACTGTGGCTGCGCGCGCGCGAACTCGTCGAGCTGCGCCAGGCCGGCCTCCAGTCCCGATTGTTCGGCCTTGATTCGCGCCAGGCGTTGCTGCGCGGGCAGGCTGTAGTCGCCGGCCACGACGCGCGAGTAATAGCGCTCCGCCCGGTCGACCTCCTTGCGCCGCTCGGCGATCACGCCGAGGTAATAGAGCGCCTCGTACGACTGCGTACCGGTCGAGAGCAGGTTCTCGAAGTGCGCACCTGCGGACTCGAGGTTGCCGGCGTCGAGGTCCATCACGCCGAGCGTTCGCACCGCCCCGGGGATCACGGTCTTGCCCGATGCGTACGGGGTGAGCATCGCGCGCGCTTCCTCGTCGTGCCCGGTGGCCGCCAGCATCAGCGCGTACTCGAGGAGCGTGGAGACGTCGGACTCCGGGTCGGTGACGAGATCGCGCGCGATCGCGAGCCCGTCGTCCTCCTTGCCGGTCGCAATCCGTGCTCGCGCGAGCAGCATCTTTGCCGGCTTCCAGAACGGCGCCTTGGCCACCGCGGTCTCGGCTGCCCTTTCGGCGGCAGCAAAGTTGTCGGCGCGCAGCGCCGCGCTGGCATAGGCAAAGTGACCCTCGGCGACATCGGGATGACGCACCGAGAGCCGCCGGAACAATTCCATGACGTCCGCGGCGGACGCCTCGCCGCTCACGACCGGCGACAGCGCGAGAAATCCGGCCGCCGGACTGATGTACACGGTCTCGAGCAGCCCTGCGAAATGCTGCTCCGCGTCGTCGAGCCGGTGCAGCTTGAGCGCCGCGACGCCAGCATAGCGGCGCGCGTTCTCGCTCGTCGGGTTGAGCTGCAGCCAGCGCTCGGCCGAGCGCGTCGCCTCGCGCAGCTGGTGATGGTCGAACGCCAGGCGGGTCGCCTGCTCGGCGATCGTCTCGTCGTCGGAGCGTTGGGCTGCCTCGCGGTAAGCCTTCGCCGCGGCCGGATAGTCACGCTCCGCGAGCGCCTTCTCGGCGACTTCGATGGCGGCTTCGGGCGGGCCCGACGCGTCTGGATCGTCGGGACGGACGCCGGTGCCCGGCGCGCACGCTGTGACAAACCACAGCGCGGCGGCAGCGAGACCGAGGGCGGGAGCACGGCAAATGCGGATTGGCATGGCAGGATCACTATAGCGGAAGCTCGTCGCAGCTTGTGTTGCGGGGTCCGTTCCCCGAGAATTTCGCGAATTTCCCGCCCGGAATCCGGATGTCTCTCGTCGTTGTCGGCATCAACCACCGTACCGCTCCAGTCGAGGTGCGTGAACGCGTGGTGTTCGAGCCCGCACGGATTCCGGACGCATTGCAACAGTTGCGGTTCCTGCCGGAGGTGCAGGAGTCCGTGATCGTTTCGACGTGCAACCGTACCGAACTGTACTGCGTGACCCACCGCGCGGGTGCGCACGAACTCGGCGACTGGCTGCAGCGTTATCACGGGCTCGGCATGCCGCTGCACCACAGCCTCTACCACCACGACGAGAACGAGGCGGTCGCGCACGCGTTCGCGGTGGCGTCGGGGCTCGATTCGATGGTGCTCGGCGAACCGCAGATCCTCGGTCAGCTCAAGGACGCCTACCGCGTCGCCCAGGAAACCGGCACGACCGGGCCGGTGCTGAACCGGCTGTTCCAGTCCGCGTTCTCGGTCGCCAAGCGCGTGCGCACCGAGACCAAGATCGGCGCCAATGCCGTCTCGGTGGCCTCGGCGGCGGTCGCAATGGCGAAGACGGTGTTCGCGAGTTTCGACAACCGCACCGCGCTCATGGTCGGTGCAGGCGAGACCGTGGCGCTGGCGGCGAAGCACCTCTATGGGGACGGCCTGCGGCGCATGATCATCGCGAACCGCAGCATCGACCGCGCCCGCGAGCTGGCCGCCGAGTTTCACGGCTTCGCGATCGGGCTCGACGAGATCCCGAACCACCTCAAGGAGGCAGACATCGTCGTCGCCTCGACGGCGGCGCCGCACTCGATCATCACCCGGCAGATGACCGAGCAGGCATTGCGCGCCCGCAAGCGCCGGCCGATGTTCATGGTCGACATCGCCGTGCCGCGCGACATCGACGCCGACGTGGCCGAACTCGAGGACGTCTACCTGTTCACCGTCGACGACCTGCAATCCGTCGTCAACGAGAACCTCGAGGGGCGTCGCCAGGCCGCGCGCGAAGCGCACGAACTGATCGACGCGGAAGTCGAGCGGTTCGCGGTGTCGCTGCGCACGCGCGATGCGGCGCCACTGATCCGCCGGTTGCGGGAGGACGCCGAGCGGACCAAGCGGCACACGCTCGAGCAGGCGATGCAGCTGGTCGCGCACGGTAAGAGCCCGCAGGAAGCCCTCGGATTCCTGGCGAACACGTTGACCAACCGGCTGCTGCATGCCCCCAGCCAGCGCCTGCGCGACGCGGCGGAAACCGGCGACGGTGAGATCGTGGACACGATCGCGCAGATCTACAAGCTCGACCAGTCGCACGACTGATCCACCCATGAAGGATTCGATCCGACGCCGACTCGAGAAGACGGTCGAGCGCTTCGAGGAAGTCGGCGCCCTGCTGGCCGACCCGGACGTGATCGCCAGGCAGGGCCAGTTTCGCGACCTGTCGATGGAGTATTCGCGGCTCGAGCCGGTTGCGCGGCGGTTCCGCGAGTTTCGCCGCCTCGAGGACGAGCTGCGCACGACCGACGACATGACGAGCGGTCCGGACGCGGACATGCGCGAGCTCGCGGAGCAGGAGGCACGCGAACTGCGCGAGCGCATCGAGGCCGAAGGCGGCGAGCTCACGCGCCTGCTGGTTCCGCGCGACCCGCGCGACGACGCCAACATCTTCCTCGAGATCCGCGCCGGCACCGGCGGCGACGAGGCCGCGATTTTCGCGGGCGACCTCTTCCGCATGTACTCGCGGTACGCGGAGCGACAGGGGTGGAAGGTCGAGGTGCTGTCGGACAGTCCCGGGGAGCACGGCGGGTACAAGGAGATCATCAGCCGCGTCGTCGGCAAGGGCGCCTATTCGCAGCTCAAGTTCGAGTCGGGTGCGCACCGCGTGCAGCGCGTGCCGGCAACCGAGGCCCAGGGCCGCATCCACACTTCTGCGTGCACCGTCGCGATCCTGCCCGAACTCGAGGAGATCGAGGACCTGCCGATCAACCCGGCCGAGCTCCGGATCGACACCTTCCGGGCGTCGGGGGCCGGCGGACAGCACGTCAACAAGACCGACTCGGCGATCCGCATCACGCACCTGCCGACCGGCGTCGTCGTCGAGTGCCAGGACGAGCGCTCGCAGCACAAGAACCGCTCGCGCGCGATGGCGTTGCTGCGGGCGCGGTTGCTCGAATCACAGCAGCAGAAGCAGGTCGCGCAGCAGGCGCAGGACCGCAAGCTCCAGGTCGGGACCGGCGACCGGTCCGAGCGGATCCGCACGTACAACTACCCGCAGGGGCGCGTGACGGATCACCGCATCAACCTGACGCTGTACCAGCTCCCGGCCGTGATGGACGGCGCGCTCGGCGACGTGATCGGACCGCTGCAGCACGAGTGGCAGGCGGAGCAACTCGCTTCGCTCGAGTGATTAGTGAACAGTGACTAGTGATCAGTCGAGCCAGGAAGCGCAGCGCGCCTTCTTCTTGTTCTTTCTTCCTACTGATCACTGTTCACTATTCGATCCACTGATCACTCCGCATGGCCACCGAAGTCTCAGCGCTGCTCGACGAAGGCGTCGCCCGCCTGCGCCGCGTCACGGACCAGCCGCGACAGGAGGCCGAGATCCTGCTGGCCGCGGCGCTGGCCAGGCCGCGGTCTTGGGTGATCGCGCACCCCGAGCAGCGCATTCACGACTGCGACGCGACGGATCGCTACGAAGCGCACGTGACGCGACGTGCTCACGGCGAGCCGGTCGCCTACATCCTCGGCGAGAAGGAGTTCTGGTCGCTCCCGCTCGAGGTGACGCCGCACGTGCTGATCCCGCGGCCGGAGACGGAGCTCGCCGTGGAGGTTGCGCTCGCACACCTCCCGCTCGACGCGCCGGGGCGCGTGCTCGACCTCGCCACGGGCAGCGGCGCGATCGCACTGGCGATCGCGCACGAGCGACCGCGGCTGCAGGTGATCGGCACGGACATCGCGTCCGAGGCCGTGGACGTCGCGCGACGCAACGCCGTGCGCGTGCACGTGCAGAACGTCGAGTTCCGCGTCGGCGACTGGTATGGACCGGTCCGGGACGAACATTTCACGCTGATCGTCAGCAACCCACCCTATGTCGCCGATGACGACGCGCGTGTCGAACGCGCCGTGCGCCGTTTCGAGCCGCACGCCGCGTTGTTCGCCGGACCGGACGGACTCGACGCGTTGCGGGTCGTCGTCGGTGAGGCGAGCCGTCACCTCGTGAGCGGCGGCTGGCTCGTGGTCGAGCACGGTGATCGGCAAGGGCCGGACGCGCGAACGCTGTTGGTGCAGGCCGGATTCACGGACGTGGCTACTCGGCGCGACCCGGCAGGCCTCGATCGCTGCACCGAAGGACGCTCGGCGGGCTAGCGCCGTAGCGGGAGTGGCGTCGGTGGTGGCACTATTCGCACCCTCTTCCGGCGCTCAGTCCAGCAGGTCCCGACATGGTCCGTTTCGAAACCTCCCTCGGCGCGTTCACGATCGACCTGTTCGAGAGCGACGCCCCGATCACCGTGAAGAATTTCCTCGAGTACGTCGACGCGGGCCATTTCGACGGCACCGTGTTCCACCGCGTGATCCCCAACTTCGTCGTCCAGGGCGGCGGCATGACCGAGGACATGCGGCAGAAGCCGACACGAACGCCGATCAAGAACGAGGCCAGCAACGGCCTCAAGAACCGTCGCGGCACGCTGTCCATGGCGCGCACCAACGATCCCGACAGCGCGACCTCGCAGTTCTTCATCAACCTCGTCGACAACGCATTCCTCGACCCGAGCCCGCGCAACGGCGCCGGGTATGCGGTGTTCGGCTGCGTCACCGAGGGCATGTCGGTCGTCGACGCCATGGCCAAGGTCAAGACCGGTCGCCGCGGCCAGCACGACGACGTGCCCGCGGAACCGGTCAAGGTCGTGAGCGCGAAGCGCGTCGCCAAGGAAGGTTGATCCGGGTCGTACGCGACTCCCCCGGACATGGCGCGGCGTCGGCGTGGGTTCGCGTACCGCATCCTGCGTGGCCTCGTCCTGGCGCTCGTCGCGTGGGCGGCGATCACGATCGTCGCGGTGGTCGCGCTGCGCTGGGTCGATCCGCCGTTCACGACGTTCATCGCGACCGACCGGATCGCGCACGTGTTCGACGACGACTACACGTTCCGCCACGACTGGCGCGACTGGGATGCGATCTCGAAACACGCGGCGGTCGCGGTCATCGCGGCGGAGGACCAGACGTTCCCCGCGCACCACGGCTTCGACTTCAAACAGATCGACAAGGCGTTGCAGGACCGCGAGCGCGGGCGGCGCGTGCGCGGCGCGAGCACCATTTCGCAGCAGGTCGCGAAGAACCTGTTCCTGTGGCGCGACCAGGGCTGGGTGCGCAAGGGGCTCGAAGCCGGCGTCACGGTGCTGGTCGAACTGTGCTGGAGCAAGCAGCGCATCCTCGAGGTCTACCTCAACGTTGCGGAATTCGGGCGCGGGACCTACGGCGTGCAGGCCGCGAGCCAGCGCTACTTCCGCAAGGACGCCGCGCGCCTGACGCGGAGCGAGGCGGCGCTGCTCGCGGCCGTCCTGCCGGCGCCGACGCGGTTCAGGGTGCAGGCGCCCACGCGCTACGTGCAGCGCAGGCAGGCCTGGATCCAGCGGCAGATGGCCGCACTCGGTGGAACGTCCTATCTGGCGCGGCTCGACTGACGGCGAGCAAGCTTTAGCCGGGAGAACCATGGGCGACGGCCAGGAACTTTCATGGATGCGCCGGTCGTGACGCGCGTGCACGTCGCCGTCGTCGGCGCCGGGCACTCGGGCCTCTGCATGGGCGTCCGGCTCAAGCAGGCCGGCATCGAGGATTTCGTGATCCTCGAAAAGGCGGCGACGCTCGGCGGCACCTGGCGCGACAACACCTATCCCGGCGCTTCGTGCGACGCACCTTCGTTCCTCTACAGCTTCTCGTTCGCGCAGAAGACGGACTGGAGCCGTCGTTTCGCCTGGCAGCCGGAGCTGCTCGGTTACGCGGCGGAGCTTGCGATCCGTCACGGCCTGCTGCCGCATTGCCGCTTTGGCGCCGAAGTCCAGCGCATCGCGTACGACGAGCAGGACAATGCCTGGACGCTCACCTGCGCGGACGGCTCGCAGACCGTCGCGGACTTCGTGGTGACGGGTGTCGGCCAGCTCAATCGACCCGCCGTTCCAGCGATCGCGGGTCGCGACACGTTCGCGGGCCCGCAGTTTCATTCCGCGCAGTGGGACCACGCCCTCGACCTCACGGGCCGACGCGTGGCCGTGATCGGCAATGCCGCGAGCGCCGTGCAGTTCGTGCCGCAGATCGCCCCGCAGGTCGCGCAGCTGACGATCTTCCAGCGCTCGGCCAACTGGCTGTTGCCACGCAAGGACCGTCTTTACGCGCCGAGGACGCAGCGATTGCTCACGCGCTTCCCGGCGCTCGCGAAGCTCTATCACCACGCGCAGTGGTTCTACTTCGGCGAGATGCAGCTGACGCCGCTCATGAAGCAGGTGCGCGTAGTGCAGGCGCTCGCACGGCGGCGAGCGCTCGCGCACCTGCGGCGCCAGGTCCCGGACCCCGCACTCCGCGCAAAGCTCGTACCCGACTACCTGATCGGCGCCAAGCGTGTGCTGTTCAACGACGACTATTACCCGACGCTGGCGCGGTCGAACGTCAGGCTCGTCACCGATGGCATCGAGCGCATCGAGCCGTCGGGCGTGCGCTCGCGAACGGACGAACTGCACTCCGCGGACGTGCTCGTCTTCGCGACCGGTTTCCAGAGCACGGAGTTCCTCGCGCCGATCGAGGTGGTCGGCCGCGACGGCCGCGACCTGCGCGACGATTGGCGCGGGGGCGCGCGAGCCTATCTCGGCGTCACGGTCAGCGGCTTCCCGAACTTCTTCATGCTGTACGGTCCCAATACCAACCTGGGGCACAACAGCATCCTGGTCATGATCGAGGCGCAGGTCGATTACGTCATCGATGCGCTCGCAAAGATGAAGGCCCGCGGCGTGCGTCGCATCGATGTCCGGCGACAGGTCATGGACGATTACAACCGGAGCCTGCAGCAGGACCTCGCGAAGTCCGTCTGGTCCACGATCGGCGCGAGCTGGTACAAGCTGGCCGACGGCACGATCACCAACAACTGGCCGCACAGCACGATCCGCTATCGTCGCCTGCTGCGCGAAGCCCGGCTCGAGGACTACGAAACATGAACGGACGGGTCACCCATGTACTCGTCGTCGTGGCGACGACGGTGGCGCTGCTGCCGTCGGCGACGGCAGGCGGTGCCGCCGAGTCGCTGGAACGGACGAGTCCGGTCAGCGTCGAACGGCTCGCCGCCGTCACGAAGACACTCGCCTCCGACGAGTTCGAGGGACGCGCGCCCGGCACCCCCGGAGAGTCCAGGACGCTCGAGTACCTGGTGGCGCAATTCAAGGACGCCGGCCTTGAACCAGCCGGGCCCGACGGGTCGTACACGCAGGCCGTGCCGCTCGTGCGCACGCAAGTTCCCGCCGATGCCGCGATGAGCGTGACCATCGGCGGCGAGCGCATTCCGCTCGTACAGCAGAAGGACATGGCCGCGCTCGCGCTGCGGCCGGTCGATCGCGTCCGGATCGAGCGAGCCCCGCTCGTGTTCGTGGGCTACGGTATCAGCGCTCCGGAGCGCGACTGGGACGACTACAAGGGCGTCGACCTGCGTGGCAAGGTCGCGGTCTACCTGATCAACGACCCCGACTTCGAAGCCACCGCCGGCGAAGACGCGCACGGGCGGTTCGGCGGCAAGGCGGCCACCTATTACGCGCGCTGGACCTACAAGTACGAAGAGGCCGCACGTCGCGGCGCGATCGCCGCGCTGATCGTGCACGAGACCGAGCCCGCGGCCTACGGCTGGCCCACCGCCATCGCCCCGAACGGCGAGGGGTATGACATCGTGCGCGCGGACCCGACGCAGGAGAAACTGCTGTTGCAGTCGTGGATCCATCGCGACGCCGCCGCCAAACTCCTGCGGCGCGCAGGCCTCGAGTTCCAGGCGCTCAAGAAGCGCGCCCGCAGCCGCCAGTTCGAGCCGATCGAGTTACGGGGAGCGACGTTCGCGGCCGATTTTCCGCTCGCGCACTCCCGGATCACGAGCCACAACGTGCTCGGCAAGATCACGGGCCGCCGGCATCCGGACGAGAGCGTCATGATCGGCGGCCACTGGGATGCTTACGGGACGGGCACGCCGGACGCGAACGGGTTGCGTATCCGCGCCGGCGCGCTCGACGATGCGATCGGCATCGCGGGCGCGCTCGAGGTTGCGCGCGCGTTCAAGCAGGGGCCTCGGCCGGAACGAACGCTCCTGTTCGCGGCCTGGACCGCCGAGGAGCGAGGCCTCCTGGGGTCGGAGTATTACGCCACGCGCCCGCTGTTGCCGCTCGAGACCACGGTCGCGAACCTGACCATGGACGTGCTGCAACCGAACGGCCCGGCACGCGACGTCGTCCTGGTGGGCGCGGGGCAGAACGAACTGGAGCCGCTGCTGGCATTGAAGGCCGCCGCCCAGGGCCGCGTCGTGACACCCGATGCGCGCCCCGAGCGCGGCCTCGCCTTTCGCGCCGATCACTTCCCGTTCGCGCGGCGGGGCGTCCCCGCCTTGCTGCTGATGGGCATCGGTGGCGGACACGACCTCGTCGAGGGTGGCCGGGAGGCCGGCGACCGCTGGGTCGCCGAGTTCACGGCCCGGTGTTACCACCAGGCTTGCGACCGCTGGAGCGACGACTGGGACCTCCGCGGCGCGGCGCAGGACGTCACCCTGGTCTACGAGATGGCGCGCGAACTTGCGAATTCGCGGGCCTGGCCCAACTGGAATGCGAACTCGGAGTTCAAGGCGGTGCGCGACTCGAGTTCGACCCGGCGACCGCGCTGAGCCGGAGGGGACCCTGCCCGCCTCGCGAACCAACATGAAGTGAGGCCCCTTCCGCGGGGAAGGGGCCTCGTTGGTCCCGCACGCAGCGGTACGAGCCTTAGCGCAGCGAGCGCTCCCATCGCCGGCGACGAGCCAGCGCCACCAGCGCGAAGCCGAGCGCCACTTCGAGCAGGCCCGTGCTACCGCCGCCGCCGCCATCGCCACCGCCGCCGCCGTCATCGGGCGGCGGAGGCGGATTGCCCGTGTCGGTGCAGCGCTGGAACGTGGTCGAGCCGGAGCCGTTACCCGTCACGTCGACCTCGAGCGTGTGGGAGCTGCAATCCGTGATGCTGGACGTGAACGTCAGCAGGTACTCGTTGCTGAGCTGCTGGGACACCTGCCCGTACGCCTCGGCGATGTCACCGTTGTCGGGTGCCGGGAAGTAATCCCCACCGGTCCGCTGGGCGAGGTCGTTCAGCAGCCCGGCCCCCGTCGTGGTCAGGGTGCCTACCCCGATCGTGAACACCGGAATTCCCGCGGCGTTGGCGGAGGCCACGACCGCGTCGAGGGTCGTGGTCGATGCATTGTCGCGCCCGTCGCTCACGAGCACGATCGCCTTCGGGCCACTGGGCAGCGCCACGGAGGGCGATCGCAGTTGCTCGAGCGAGAGCGCGACCGCGTCGAGGACGTTGCTGCCCCCTCCCTCGTACGGCGCCATCACCGCGCTCTCGAGCATCAAGCTGCCGGTGTCGCCGTCGATCGCGGTGAAGTCCTGGACGACCGAGGCCTTGTCCGGGTTCGTGTTGTTGAATTTCACGATCGCGGCGTAGTCACCAATCTGCATCGAGTCGAGGAACCCGATGACGGCCGCCTGCATGGCCTCGAGCGCGGTGTCCTTCACCGACTGGGTCATGTCCATCGCGAGCACGACCG
>JAJTCR010000367.1 GCA_021325695.1 Steroidobacteraceae bacterium
GCTGCCGCCCGGCAGTCCGCTGTGGACCTTGCCGAACGTGATCCTCACGCCGCACGTGGCGACCCGCTCCGACCTGGGCGACACGGTGCGGTTCGCGGTTCTGCGCGAGAACCTGCGGCGCTACGTCGCCGGCGACAAGATGCTGTCGGTCGTCGACGTCGACAAGGGGTATTGACCGCGCCGCCCGCGGACGCCGCTAGCGGTCGAGCCGGGCCTTGAGTTCCGCCAACTCGCGCTGCAGTTCGGTCACGGTGGTCTCGAGCGCGTCGACGCGCGCCGCGAGCGGCACTCCCTCGACCGCCGACACGAGCGGTGACGTTTCGGGCGCGGGCTGCATCGACGGCGGTCCCGTAAAGAGTTGAGCGTAGCGGGACTCGCGCCGTCCCGGTTCGCGGGCGAGCTTCACGACGTGCGGTCCTTCGGGACGGGTCGAGAGGTCCTCGAGCGCTGCCTCGATCTCATCGACGTCGCGGATCGGTGCGAGGCGGCCGGCGTGCGTGCGCAGCTCGCCCGGCGTCTGCGGCCCGCGCAACAACAGCTCGCAGATGATCGCGGTCTGTTGCGGCGTGAACTTGAGCGACCCGAACTGAGTGTTGCAGAAGAGCTGGTGGTACTTGGGCACCCGGCTGCCGAAGCCCGACTTCTCCAGCACGAGCTGCTTGCGCATGAGTCCGTCGACCACGGCCTGCACGTCGCGCTCCTCGAGGGCCAGCACCGGCTCGCGATTGCTGCGCTGGTTGCAGGCGTTGACCAGCGCATTCAGCGACAGCGGATACTGGTCCGGTGTCGCGATCTGCTTCTCCATCAGGCAACCGATCACGCGTGCCTCGAGGGCCGACAGCTCGAGCGACATGGCAGGCTCCGCAGCGCTTCCGACCCGGGCATAATCGCACACCCGCAGCCGACGAAGGGCAGGCCCAACGTGCAGCCGAAGCGTGGTTCGACGCTCAAGGGGATCGTCACCCTGTTGCTGATGGCGGCGAACGTCGTCTTCTGGGTGCCGATCCTGATGGTCGTGGCGGTCGGCAAGCTCGTCGTCCCGTTGCGCGGGTGGCGCGCGCTCGTGAGCCGCTGGTTGACGTGGATCGCCGAGGCCTGGATCCGCTGCAACGGCGCGATCTTCCGGCTGATGGGCGTGCTGCGGCTGCAGATCGAAGGCCTCGCCGGCCTCGCGCCGCGCGAGTGGTACCTCGTTGTGTCGAACCATCGCTCCTGGGTCGACATCCTCGTGCTGCAGGAGACGTTCAACGGGCGCATCCCGTTCCTCAAGTTCTTCCTCAAGCGCCAGCTCATCTGGGTCCCGTTCCTCGGGCTGGCGTGGTGGGCACTCGACTTCCCGTTCATGAAGCGCCATTCGCCGGCGCATCTCGCGAAGCACCCGGAAGCGCGCGGCCAGGACCTCGCGGCGACGCGCAAGGCTTGCGAGCGGTTCGCGCTGATCCCGACGTCGGTGATGAATTTCGTCGAGGGCACGCGATACACGCCGGCCAAGCACGACGCGATGCGGTCGCCCTACCGGAACCTGCTGCCGCCGCGCGCGGGCGGCGTCGCATTCGTGCTGTCCGCGATGGGACAGATGCTGCACTCGGTGCTCGACGTCACGATCGCCTATCGCGAGCGCAGCCCGAGCCTGTGGGACCTGTGCTGCGGGCGGCTCGACACCGTGCGCCTGCACGTGCAGAAGCGGCCGATCGAGCGCTGGGCCACCGAGGGCGACTACAGCGACGACCCGGAGTTCCGCGCGCGGTTCCAGCACTGGCTGGCCGGGCTCTGGGCCGACAAGGACCGTCGTCTCGAGGCGATGGCCGTGAATTCATGAGCTGGGACCTGCCGTCGCCGTTCATCCACCGCCGCGTCGCGCACCACGCGGAGATCGACGGCTACGGTCACGTCAACAACGCCGTCTACGTGGCGTGGCTCGACGACTGCGCGTGGGCGCACTCGATCGAGCGTGGCATCAGCCCCGAGCTGTGCCGCGAACTCAATCGCGGCATGGCGGTCTGGCGCACGCAGATCCACTACCTGCGCTCCGCGCTGGAGGGCGACCAGATCGAAGTCGCCACCTGGCCGGTCAACAACGACAACCGGCTGCGGATCGAGCGCCGCTTCCAGGTCCGGCGGGTCGGCGACGGCGAGACGTTGCTGCGGGCGCTGATTCACTACGTCTGCATCGACCTGCAGACCGGCAAGGCGAAGCGCATGCCGCCGCAGTTCACGCAGTACACCGTGCTGCCGGACGTCGCCGCGGCCATCGCGGCCGAGCAGTCGCCTTACGAACCCGGGGTCGAACCCCGCTAGCACAAGGAGGAACACGCACATGCACGACCAATGGACCAGCGCCGATCTCGCCTCGCTACTCGGCAGCACGCCGACCCTGACGCGTCGCGAGATCCTCGTCACGTCGCTCGCCGCCGGCTTCGCGCTCGCGGTGCAGCCGGTGTCTGCGGACACGATCACGACCGATACCGACGGGCTCACGGCCGGCGAGGTGCGCATCCCGGTCAAGGGCGGGGAAATCCCGGGCTACCGCGCCATGCCTGCGACCGGCGAGAACTTTCCGGTCGTGCTGGTCGTGCAGGAGATCTTCGGCGTGCACGAACACATCCGCGACGTTTGCCGGCGTTTTGCGAAACAGGGTTACCTCGCCGTGGCGCCGGAGCTCTACGCGAGGCAGGGCGACGTTTCGAAGATCAGCGACTGGAAGCAGATCATGTCCGAGGTCGTCGCGAAGGTGCCCGACGAGCAGGTCATGGCGGACCTCGACGCCGCGGTCGCCTGGGCCGGCAAGTCGAGCAAGGGCGACCCCAAACGCGTCGCGGTGACGGGCTTCTGCTGGGGCGGCCGCATCGTGTGGCTGTACGCCGCACACAGCGCGGACCTCAACGCGGGGGTCGCGTGGTACGGCCGCCTTTCCGGCGAGCGCACGCCGCTGCAACCGAAGTACCCGATCGATCTCGCCGACCAACTCAAGGCACCCGTGCTCGGCCTCTACGGCGGACAGGACCAGGGGATTCCGCTCGCGGACGTCGAGCAGATGCGCACAGCGCTCGCA
>JAJTCR010000368.1 GCA_021325695.1 Steroidobacteraceae bacterium
ATCTTTCAATTGGCAGTCGTTGCGGTCGTGCCTATCGTGCCGTTGCTGCTGACGCTGATGCCGCTCGACGAATTGCTGAAGAAGTTGATCGGGATCGTTTTCTGAAGCACGCGACGCCGGCGCGCCGTTAAGATGCGCGCCCCCGACCCGGGCTTCGACGGAACGACGACGTCCATGTCATCCATTCGCTCGTTGATGCCCGGCGTCGTCATCGCCGGACTCGTGGCGCTCGCGGCGTCCTGGCTCGCCGAGCACTACGCCACGCCCGTCATGCTGTTCGCGCTGCTGCTCGGCATCGCCGTCAATTTCCTGTCGCAGCACGACCGCTGCCGTGCTGGGCTCGATTTCGCGTCACGCAGCGTGCTGCGTGTCGGCGTGGCACTGCTCGGCGCACGCATCACGCTGGCGCAGGTCGAATCCCTCGGCGGTCCGGCGCTTGCGTTGACCGCCGCGGCGGTCATCCTGACGATCCTTTGCGGCACGTTGCTTGCCCGCGCGACCAAACAGTCGACGGCCTTCGGGTTGCTGACCGGCGGTTCCGTCGGGATCTGCGGCGCCTCGGCCGCACTCGCGATCGCCTCGGTACTGCCGCGCAGCGCGAGCCTCGAGCGCGACACCGTGATGACGGTGGTCGCGGTCACCGCGCTCTCGACGGTCGCGATGGTGCTGTATCCCGTCGTCGCGACGGGTTTCGGCCTCGACGAGCGGACGGCCGGAATTTTCCTCGGCGCCACCATTCACGACGTCGCGCAGGTGGTCGGCGCCGGCTACAGCGTCTCGACGCCCGCGGGCGATGCCGCCACGATCGTCAAGCTGTTCCGGGTCGCGATGCTGTTGCCGGTGGTGCTGGTGATTTCGTACACCCTGCAGCGCCGTGAGCCGGCGACCGGCGTGGCCGACGACAGGCCGCCGTTGCTGCCGCTGTTCCTGCTCGGCTTCGCAGCGCTCGTCGCGTTGAACTCCGCGGGCTGGTTGCCGGCGGTCGCCGCGTCCTCGATGCAGGAGGCTTCGCGCTGGTGCCTGGTCGTCGCGATCGCCGCGCTCGGCACGAAGACCTCGCTTGGCGAGCTCGCCAGCGTCGGCTGGCGACCCGTGGCGATCATCGTCGGCGAAACGGTGTTCGTCGGCGTGTTCGTGCTCGGCGGACTGTCGCTGCTGCGCTGACGCGGACGAAGGCGCTTCAGAACAACGACGTCACGAGCTCGACGGCGTGGGGCCAGGGTCCGTAGCCCGACGCCGGGTTGAGGTGACCGACCGCGCCGAGCTCCACCAATTCGCTGCGCCAGTCCTGCGCCAACTGCACCACGCGGTCGTGGCGCGCGAGGGGGTCGTTGCTGCTGGCGGCCACCAGGCTGCGAAACGGCAGCGGCAGTCGGGGGATCGGCAACCAGCCGTTACGTTGCAGCTCGTCCTGCGACGGGTAACCCGGCGGCAGCGGACGCTCGAGGTCGGCGGGAGTCGCCAGCAGCGCCCCATGGATCGGCCGCCGGTGCCGCTGCGCCCAATGCACGACCATCATCACTCCGCCGCTGTGCGCGACGAGGACGACGCGACCCTCGATGTCAGCCAGGCAGCGATCGAGCGCGTCGATCCACAGCTCGCAGGACAGCTTCTCGTGCTGGCGGCGTGGCACGCACACGACATCGTTGCCTCGGCGCTCGAGCTCGTCCTGCAGCAGCGTCTGCCAGTGCGTGGGCACGTGATCCCGAAGTCCCGGCACGATCAGGACCGTCGGTGCATGCAGGTCCGCCGTCTCAATCGCCTCAGGCTCAGCCATGTCCGTGCGTCCGCCTCGTCCGGGCCTCCGATGCCGGGCGCCCGAAGTGATGCCTGTGCCAGCGGGAAAATCCGCTCGGCGCCGAGAATCCGAGCAGCGAGGAAATCTGCGCCAGCGTGCGGTGTCCATCGGCGAGGTATCGGCCGGCCAGTTCGCGACGCACCGAGTCGACGATGCCGCTGAACGTCTCGCCCTCCTCGAGCAGCCGCCGATGGATCGTGCGGCGGTCCACGCGCAGCATCTGCGCGATGCGCGCGACCGTGCACTGACCGGAACTCAGTTGCAGCACGACGAGCTGGCGCACCCGTGATTCGAAGCGATCGCGATTGGGGGCCTTGCGGTGCTCGAGCAGCTGCATTGCGTACCGCGCGATCGTCGCATCCGCGTGCGGGTTCGCTACCGTGAGGTCGCGCCGCGCGCAGACGATGCCGTTGAATTCCGCGTCGAACTGCACGTCACGACCGAAGACCCGCGCGTGCACGCTGGTGTCGACCGGGGCATCGTGCACGAAGCAGACGCGCAGCGGTTTCCAGTCCACGCCGAGGAAGCTGCACATCATCTTGAACAGCAGGCCGACGGCGAGCTCGGTCGCCTGTCGCACCGGCACGACCCCGCCGACGAGCAGCTCCTCACGCAGGATCGCGACGTCGGCGGATTCCTCTAGGGAAATCGAGAGCGACTCGTTGAGGATGCGCGCGTAGTCCGCCAGCGCGGTCACGGCGTCGCGCAGCGTCTTCTGCTCGCGCGCGAACATTCCGAGCGGACCGAGGCTCGAGATCTTGCGCGCTTCCGCCATGCGCAGCCCGAACGCCTCGACGCCGCTGCGCGCTGCTGCCGCTTCGAGCAGGCAACACACTGATTCACTCGGAACCATCGAGTCCGGCTCGCCCAGGCATCCCCGCGGCAAGCCGAACTCCTGCAGCAGAGATATGGGGTCGAGCCCGGCCTCCCGCGCCACCTCCGGGAAGCTGGTCAGGCTGCCACTGCGGCTGAAGTACGGCATCGGCCCCCCTGTCCCGAGATGATAAGCCGCTGTCCCGCTGCGTCAACGCCCGCGGGGCGTTCAACGTGGATAGTCGCGCCTCACGCAGGGGGAGCCGGTGGTTCGGGCAGGCGCTCGAACCCGCACGGTCTCCTTTTCGAGGGACCACGCGGGTGACGATGCGAACGGGCGGCCTACACGATCACGACGGGGAGCAGGGACTTCCTTCGCGTCGCCATGCCTGGTTCGTATTCGTCGTGCTCGTGCTGCTCATGGTCA